>JALZJW010000030.1 GCA_030859565.1 Pseudomonadota bacterium | reverse complement strand
GGCCTTCTTTTCTGATGTCCTCATCAATGCCTTTAGCCCATGTATCCACACATTGGTGAGAAATGCGGGCTAGCGTCTTCGAGTTGGACGGTCGCGCCGGCACGAATGAATTGAAGGAGATTTTCCAAAGGTCGAGCAGTCCCCTTCGGTACCCGAAGCCGTCTGCGCTGCTTCAGCATTTGCTCAGCTTCGCAACAGACACCGACTCCATCATCCTCGATAGCTTTGCCGGCAGCGGGACGACGGCGCACGCGGTGCTGGCGTTGAACAAGGAAGATGGCGGCAACCGCCGGTTCATCCTCTGCCAGATGCCGTTCGAGACGAAGGAACAGGAGCAGAACAAGGAGAACATCTGCGAGAGCATCACGGCGGAGCGCGTGCGGCGCGTGATCAAGGGCGTGCCGCAGGCGAAGGACGAGGCGCTGCGCGCCGGGCTGGGCGGGACGTTTTCGTATTTCCGGCTTGGCAAGGAGCTGCGCAAACAGGCGATCCTCGACGGCAAGGATTTGCCGAGCTACCAGGCGCTGGCCGGCTACGTGTTCTTCACGGCCACGGGCGAGGAGTTTCAGGCGAAGAACGTGAATGCGCCCTTCATCGGCACGAGCCGCGAGCGCGACGTGTACGAGCAGGACATCGAGAAGCTCAAAGACATGGCGCTGAATCTCGACCTGGCGCGCTCGATCGCGAAGCGCAGCGACCGCAAGAAGCTCGTCTTCGCGCCGACGAAGTATCTTGATCAGGATTATCTCGACCGGCTCGGCATCGAGTTCTGCCAGTTGCCGTTCGAGATTTACCAGAGGGCGCAGAGCAAATGATCCAGCTCAAGGATTACCAACAGGACACGCTGAAGGGGGTGCGCGTGTATCTCGAGGCGCTGTGGGAGTTGCGCGCCAAAGACGCGAAGGCGAGGGAGATTGATCCTGAACTCCGGATCGATTGGCCGGCAATGACTTGGGAGAACGTAAAAGGCGGCCAGTATTTCCCGCGCCGCAATGGACTGCGCCAGCCACTGCCGTCGTTCTGCCTCAAGATTCCGACCGGCGGCGGGAAGACGCTGCTGGCGACGAAAACGGTCGATCTGGTGAATATGCACTTCCGCAAGGGCAACCGCGGGCTGGTGCTGTGGATCGTGCCGACGGCACAGATTTACAACCAGACGCTCGCGGCGCTGAAGGATCGCGATCATCCCTATCGTCAGACGCTCGATAACGCTTCCGGTGCGCGGACGCTGATCCTGGAGCGCACCCAGCAATTCACGCCGGCAGACATCGAACAAAATCTCTGCGTGCTCATGCTGATGCTGCCGGCGGCGGCGCGGCAGACGAAGGAGACGTTGCGCATGTTTCGGGACAGCGGGGGTTTCGATGCGTTCTTTCCGTCGGAGGAAGACTATGCCGGGCACTCCGCACGGTTGAACGAAGTGCCGAATCTCGACACATTTGACGTGAGCGAATTCAGCGCGCGGCAAATTAAGACATCGCTCGGCAACACGCTGCGGCTGCTCCACCCGCTGATCATCCTCGACGAGGGCCAGAAGGCATACAGCTCGCTGGCGCGCGAAACGATCGAGGGGTTCAACCCGTGCATGATCGTGGAGCTATCGGCGACGCCACCGCAGAGCGCGAACGTGCTCGTGGACGTGAAAGGCACGGCGCTGGAGCGCGAGGGGATGATCAAGCTCGACCTGCACGTGCACAACGACACGTCGGTCGACTGGAAAAAGACGCTGCTTAC
This sequence comes from Pseudomonadota bacterium, assembly GCA_030859565.1. Classification (NCBI taxonomy): domain Bacteria; kingdom Pseudomonadati; phylum Pseudomonadota; species Pseudomonadota bacterium. Next base: position 30,969 of record JALZJW010000030.1, on the reverse strand, counting down.
GGCAGCAGAGCGGCGCGACTTCCTCGAAGAACAGGCGCGTGAGCATGAAGCGCAGACCGGGAAATATATTCGCCCGATTTGCTTGATTCAGGTGGAGCGAACTGGCAAGGATCAACGCGACGGGAAGCACATCCACGCGGAGGACGTGCGCGAATATCTGCATAAGCGGCACGGCGTGACCGCGGACATGGTTGCGATCAAGACGAGCGAGAAGGACGAGCTAAAGGAAGTGGATGATGTCGGCGGGCTGCTTTCGCGGAACGCTTCGACCCGCTACATCATTACCAAGCAGGCATTGCAGGAAGGTTGGGATTGCCCGTTTGCCTACGTGCTCACGGTGCTGACGAATCCGACTTCCAAGACCGCGCTCACGCAGCTCGTCGGCCGCATCCTGCGCCAACCCGATGGGAAGAAGACAGGCAACCGCTGGCTCGACGAGAGCTATGTCTATTGCTTCCAGCGCAAGGGCGCCACGCTCCTGAAGGAAATTCGCGCAGGCTTCGGTGCGGAAGGGCTTGGCGATCTCAAGGCCCGAATCATCGACGAAACCGGGCGCGCGGACCGTGGCAGCGAGATCGAGATTTTCCCACGCGAGCGTTTCAAGGCGCAGGCGGAGCATCTGGTGCTGCCCGCGTTCATGATCAAGGACGGCCGCGGGTGGCGGCCCGTGCATTACCAGCCGGACATTCTCGCGCGTGTGGCGTGGGGTGAGGTGAAGATTGACGCGCTGCTGAAGCTGACACTGCCCGACGAAGACACCACGGGTCGGCACACCCGCCACGGGCTCGGTGAAAAGGTCATGCAGGATAACGAATTTGAACGCGCGGAGCGTCTCGAAATAGCGGGCGGCGACGAACCGAATTGCGCGTTCGCGGCGAGCCATTTGCTCGACGTGATGCCGAATCCGTGGCGCGGCAATCAGATCGCGCGCGAGGTCTTCGCGAAGCTCGCCAAGCGCTACGACCAGCGGCGGATTCTCGACAGCTACGTCTTCGTGCTCGACGAGATGCACCGGCAGTTGCTAGCAGAGCGCGACCGACTGGCGCGGCACGTTTTCCATGGATTGCTAGAGAAAGGTACGATGCGCTTCATGGTCGTGACGGATGAATTCGCATGGAGACTGCCGAAGACGCTGACGATCCCGGAGCGCGAGCCGCGGGCGAACAGCGAAATCGGCAAGCCGTATCAAATAAGCTTGTTCGAAGACATGCCCGCGTCCGGCTTCAACGATCTGGAGCGCTCGGTCGCGACGTTTCTCGATTCGCAGGAACAGCTCTTCTTCTGGTATCGCAACCGCTCGCGCCACGACTATTTCGTCCAAGCCTGGCAACCCCACCGTATCTACGCGGATTTCATTTTCACGACAACGCGCGGCGATGACGACGAACCAGAAATTGACCGGGTCTTCGTCGTCGAGACGAAAGGCAAACACCTCGCTGGCGTCAAAGACGCCGAAGGAAAGCTGACGGATACCGGCTACAAGCGCGATGTCTTCACACTTTGCACGAATGTAGCGAAGCAGAAGAAGTGGAGTGAACTGGTGCCATTCATGACGTGCCGGGCCATGCGATTCGAGGTCGTGGATGAAGACGGATGGAAGGCACGACTCACTGCGCTTGTTGGGAACGACGGCTGAGTGCTTATCCTCTGGCCAGTGCCCGATCCTCGTCGATGTCGGGCGGGAGCCAATGTAGGATGCGCTTCCTACCTCAGCGCATTCTACAAGCTCGGCGGATCAGGAACGCGGCGAGCGTAGCCCGTAGGGCGGATGCCCGCCTGCCTGCCGCAGGCAGGCCAGGGCGATCTGCCGCATGGAATTTTATCGCCACCACTCATTCGGCGGATTAGCCAGGTGCACGGATGCACCGCTTTGCGCTCCTATAACAAGGACGGAAAGCCAGGCACAGGGATGTTGCCTGCTTGGCGCCCCGAGGACGAAACACCAAAAAACGGCTTCCGCCCTGCGCGCTATGTGGCAAATTGTCGCGGTGTTCCTGCGGCGTCTGTCAGCGCCAACCGTAAATAGTGTAATCGAGTTTCGCAGGAAACGACGGCGTGTGGATGGAAGATTGTCCCGTTGGTGTGTATACTTGAGCGTAGATACATCAGAGTAAGCGATGAAGACCGCAAAGATTTTCACGCACGGGCACAGTCAAGCGGTGCGCCTGCCAAAGGAGTTCCGCTTCAAGGTCGATGAGGTCTATATCGAGAAGTCTGGCGAAGACATCATTCTGATGCCTAAGAAGCCGGACCCCTGGCGTAATGTCCGCGCTGTGGTTGGAAGGTTCAAAGGCCGGCTGGATCGTGCTCAAGCCGAAGCCTTCGACCATCGAGACTGGCCCACGTGAGCTACATGCTAGATACAGACATTTGCATTTATCTTTTGACCGACCGAGTGCCGGAAAAGCGCGAGCACATCCTCGCTCGCCAACCCGAGGAGCCGTTACTGCTTTCGGCAGTCACGGTGTCGGAATTGAGCTACGGTGTAGAGAAGAGTAAGTGGCGTAAGGCGAATACCGCTTTGCTCGATAGATTCCTGTGCGACTTCCAAGTCTTGCCCTATGATGAGAAGGCAGCACAAACTTGCGGTATCGTCCGAGCCGCTCTTGAGAAGAAGGGGCGCCCTATCGGTCCTATGGATACCCTGATCGCGGCTCATGCGGTCAGTATCGGGGCCACGTTGATCACGCACAACACACGGGATTTCGGCCGCGTGGCTGGTTTGACTATTAATGATTGGACGATACCGGCGTAGCCCCCGCGGGTTATCGCGCGGCCCGCATGCAAACCCTCGGAAGGCGGCGAGCGACGCCCTCTCAAACCGCCGCCAGATCCCCCTTCTGCTCCAGCCACACGCGGCGATCGGCGGCGCGCTTTTTCCCGAGCAGCATGTCCATGAGCTCGTCGCTCCGGTGATCTTGCGCTAGGGTGAGCTGCACCAGGCGCCGGGTCTCGGGCGCCATCGTGGTTTCGCGAAGCTGCAAGGGATTCATCTCCCCGAGCCCCTTGAAACGCTGCACGTTGACCTTGCCCTTGAGTTTCTCGGCGGCGATCCGATCGAGTACGCCTTGCTTCTCCTCGTCGTCAAGGGCGTAAAAGACCTCTTTGCCGATATCGATGCGATAGAGCGGCGGCATCGCGACATGCACGTGCCCCGCGGCCACCACGGGACGGAAATGGCGTAGAAACAGAGCGCAGAGCAAGGTAGCGATGTGCTGGCCGTCGGAATCCGCATCCGCCAAGATGCAGATCTTCCCGTAGCGCAAACCCTCGATCCGCGGCGATCCCGGGTCCACGCCGATCGCGATAGCGATATCATGTACTTCCTGGGAACCGAGGACCTGGCCAGGATCCACTTCCCAGGTATTTAAGATCTTACCGCGGAGCGGCATCACCGCCTGGAATTCCTTGTCCCGCGCCTGCTTGGCCGAGCCACCGGCGGAATCTCCCTCGACCAGGAACAACTCGCTGCGGGCCGGTTCTTGGGAAGTGCAGTCCGCGAGCTTGCCGGGCAACGCCGGACCTCCGGTAATCTTCTTGCGGACGACTTTCTGCTCCGCCTTGAGCCGCCGCTGGGCGTATTCGATCGCGAGCGCCGCGATGCGCTCGCCGGTTTCGACGTGCTGATGCAACCACAGGCTGAAAGAGTCGCGCGCCACCCCGGAAACGAAGGCCGCGCACGCGCGCGAGGTCAAGCGTTCCTTGGTTTGTCCGGAGAACTGGGGTTCCTCGAGCTTCACCGAGAGCAGATACGCACAGCGTTCCCAAACGTCTTCCGGCGCCAGCTTGACCCCGCGCGGCAGGAGATTGCGAAACTCACAAAATTCCCGCACGGCGTCGGCGAGCCCTTGCCGCAGACCGTTCACGTGGGTGCCGCCCTGTACCGTCGGCACAAGATTCACATAGCTCTCGGTGATGATGTCGCCCTCGTCCGCGACCCAATGCAACGCCCAATCGACCGCCTCGTGCGTACCTTCCAGACTCCCCGTAAACGGCTGCGGCGGCAGAAGATCACGTCCGGCCAAGGCCTCCGAGAGATAGGCCGTGATTCCGTCTTGGTACTGCCATTCCTGGTGCTCGCCACTGTCCTCGTCCGCGAACCGGATCAGTAATCCCGGACAGAGCACCGCCTTCGCGCGCAGCACGTGCTGCAAGCGCGGGATGGCGATTTTCATGGTGTCGAAGTAACGCGCATCGGGCCAGAGGCGGATCGCCGTTCCGGTATTATGCCGTCCCACCGTGCCGATGACCTCGAGCGCGGTCTTTTTTTCGCCGCCTTCGAAAGTCATTTGATATTCGCGGCCGTCACGGCGCACGCGCAGCTCCAAGCGCCGCGACAGCGCGTTGACGACCGAGACCCCCACCCCGTGTAAGCCACCCGAGAAGCGATAGTTTTTGCCCGAAAACTTTCCTCCGGCGTGCAGCCGCGTCATGATCACCTCGGCGCCGCTCACTTTTTCCTCGGGGTGAATATCCACCGGCATGCCGCGGCCATCATCGGTCACGGTCGCGGACCCGTCGTGATGCAACTCCACGTCGATGCGCTTGGCGTAACCCGCGATCGCCTCATCGACGCTGTTGTCAACTACCTCTTGAATCAGATGATTGGGGCGCGAGGTATCGGTGTACATCCCTGGCCGGCGGCGAACCGGATCGAGTCCGATGAGGACTTCGATGTCGGCCGCATCGTAGCGTCGATTCACGTACCGGGTTTGCTCGGCAACAAGAATACCCTAAGCAAAGTCCGCGATCAGGGCGGCGCGGAGCGCATCCGGCAGGGGATCCAGCGCGTGCCGGTAGGCGCGATGATCGATGCCGGCGCTAAGTCCGGCGTTGCCGCCGAGGGCAATGCGCATTGCGGGCGCAAACTCGAACCTGAGAAAATGCACAGAGGAGGTCTTGTCTTCCGTAGCGCGCTGCATGTCCTCATCCGCGATCGCGAACACGGGTTCGAAGCCCGCAACTCGCATCCATACCCGATCCTCGATCCCGATCATTGCCGCCAAGGCTTGCTTGCGCTCTTCGGCGTCATCGTACTCCAGCATCATCGTCGCCTTGAGATTTCCGCCATCGGGTATCAAGGGATTGTACGCGTCCAGCTCGTCCTGAATGGGCGCGCGTTCAAAGATCCGTTCCGTCCGCAGCATCTCTTGAACTTGATATCGGATCGTGATCCGGTCTTCGAAGAGCAGGGTGCAATGCGGTCCCAGGTGCACGCTTCTCGACTTTTTGTGCGCCATTACTTTCTCCCGGAAGCGGATGCGTTCCTCGGCATAGCGCTCCAGGGTCCAGAGATCGCCGCGCTCTAATTTTCGCATCGGCCGTGCGCTAGATCCCGTAAGCCAATCTTAACAACGACAAGGGGTGCAGGGTCCTCACGGGCTTATTCAATCCGGCCTCGATGTGGTGCGCGGCGAGCGCGCAGTCACTGGTAAAATAATCGGCGTCCGCTTGCGCCACGCGATGGGCGACGGGGCGCCCGATTTTAACCGCGGCCTCGTGAAATTCGCGCTTGACCCCGTAGGTGCCGTTGTGCCCCGAACAGCGTTCGATGGCCTCGACTTTCGTCTCCGGCACTAAACTCAATATTTCCCGCGTCCTGGGGCCGATGTTCTGCACGCGCTGATGACAAGGGACATGGTACATCACTTTACCCAGCGGGTTTTTAAAATCTGTTACCAAAAGCCGCGCCTTGTGGCGCAGGCTTAAATATTCGAACGGGTCATAAAAGGCCTCGGCGACGCACTGAACATCCGGATTTTCGGGTAGCAGCAGCGGGATCTCTTTCTTGAACATCAAGACACACGAGGGCACCATAGCGACGAGGTCCCAACCCTCCTTGGCCGAGCGCGCCAAGGCCGGGAGATTGCGTTGGGCGAGGCGTTCCACCGAGCCGAGATCTCCAAGCTCCAGCTTCGGCATCCCGCAACACGCCTCTTGCTCGAGTACCCGCACCGGAACGCCATTGTGCTCGAAGATGGCGATGAGATCCTCGCCGATCTCGGGTTCGTTGTAATCCCCATAACAGGTGGTAAACAATACCACGCGGCCCTTGGTGTGCGGCGTCGCGAGCGGCTCTGTCGGCGTTGCTTTGCGCCTACGGATACGCCGTCTCAAGGTGCGCTCCTGATATTTGGGTAAAGGCGCTTGGGAATGCACGCCCAAGGTTTTCTCGGCGACCCGCCGCACGGACCTGTTGGCGGCAGCGCGATTTACCATCGGAGCCACCACCGGCACGCTGGCGATGCGGCCCACGACATCGGGGGATGACAAGAGTCTGTCTCGCACGCTCGCGCCTTCGGATTGGTAGCTCGCGGCTTTGGCCCGCAACATCAAGTGCGGGAAGTCGATGTTCCAAGGATGCGGGGGCACATAGGGGCATTTGGTCATGAAACAGAGATCGCACAGGTAGCAATTCTCGACCACCTTCCGGTAGTCCTCCTTTGACACCCCATCGACTTCCATGGTCGCCGAGCCGTCGACCAGGTCAAAGAGCGTAGGAAACGCATTACAGAGGCTCACACACCTGCGGCATCCGTGACAGACGTCGAAGACGCGCGCAAGCTCGGCATTAAGCGCGGATTCGCTGTAAAAATCCGGTGCCCGCCAGGCCAACGGATGGCGCGTAGGCGCTTCGAGGCTGCCCTCGCGGTGATCCTCGGGCGATCCGTTCATGCCATATTTCAACGGTAAGTCTTACGAGAAACGAGAGCCGGGCACAGGCCCGGCTCCATCAGAGAATCAAGATTGGTCAACGCGATCGGCCTGACGACGACATAATTCGCCGAACCCGATCCGCCGGCCGCAATCAAGCGGCTATCGCATCCAGCGCCTTTTGGAACCGATTGGCATGCGAACGCTCCGCCTTGGCCAGGGTTTCGAACCAATCCGCGATCTCACCGAGCCCCTCATCCCGGGCGGTCTTGGCCATGCCGGGATACATATCCGTATATTCATACGTCTCGCCGGCGATGGCGGCCTTTAGGTTTGCGGCCGTCGGGCCAATCGGAAGCCCGGTCGCCGGATCCCCGACCGCCTCGAGGTATTCGAGATGACCGTGCGCATGGCCGGTCTCGCCTTCAGCCGTGGACCGAAACACCGCCGAGACATCATTAAAACCCTCGACATCCGCCTTCTGCGCAAAGTACAGATAGCGCCGATTGGCTTGGGATTCACCCGCGAAGGCATGCTTCAGATTGTCTTCAGTCTTGGTGCCTTTCAACTGCATAACGCCTCCTCCACGAAATTGCTTACCGTATTTTTTAGACTAAGTCTAAGTGCAATCAGGAGTCTAGGGTCTACCCGCCTCAATGTCAATCGACGCGAGCGCGACGGCTGGCTTCGATTCTAATCAGCGCGTTGTGCATTGACCCCGAATTTTCGGTAGTTTACCGTAACACGCCGGAGGATAGGGCGTGGCGCGAAAAAACACCGGGTTTGATTTGGAGCAGGCGCTCCGAGAGTTGGAGTCCTTGGTCAACAAGATGGAGGCGGGCGAGCTTAGCCTCGATGAGTCGTTAAAGCACTTCGAGCGGGGGGTGGCGTTAACGCGGGCCTGCCAGAAGGCGCTCGGTGAAGCCGAGCAACGGGTAAAAATTCTTCTTGAGAAAAACGGTACTCAAGCGCTGGCGCCGTTTGCTCCTGGCGCCGGGGACAATGACGGGCTGTGAATACCCGGGATGGCGTTGTTGCTACCGTGATGGATCGTTAAAACACGTGTGACCGCCCGCGCGTCAATCGAACAATTCCGCCTGGCTGTAGATCAAGCCTTGGAGCGGTGGCTGCCGCCGGCTCACAAGGTTCCGGCCAGCTTGCACGCCGCCATGCGCTACGCCGTTTTAGGCGGCGGTAAACGCGTCCGTCCGCTCCTCGTCTACGCGGCGGGAACGGCTTTGGGCGTCAACCGCGAGGCCTTGGATGGCCCGGCCTGCGCCGTGGAGTTGGTGCATGCCTATTCCCTGGTGCACGACGATCTTCCGGCCATGGACAACGATGATCTCCGCCGCGGACGTCCAACCTGCCACAAGGCCTACGATGAGGCCACGGCCATTCTCGCCGGAGACGCTCTCCAGGCGCTCGCTTTTCATGTGCTCGCACACGACCCGGACATTCGGGTAGGCGCCGAACAAAGGCTGCGGATGATCGACACCATAGCGACGGCCAGCGGGTCACGCGGAATGGCGGGCGGACAGGCGCTCGATCTCGCCGCGGTGGGCAAGACGCTCAACATCGCCGAGCTCGAAAACATGCATATTCATAAGACCGGGGCTTTGATACGCGCGAGCGTGCGTTTAGGCGCCCTGTCCCAAGTCGGCGTGGATCCAGAAATCTTGGAGCGGCTCGAGCGCTACGGGAAATGCGTGGGGCTCGCCTTTCAGATCCAGGACGATATCCTGGATGTCGAAGGGCACACGGAGGTCATCGGCAAGCCCCAAGGGTCCGACATGGCGCGCAACAAACCGACCTACCCCAACCTCCTCGGGTTGGACGGCGCCCGGCGAGCCGCTGCGGAACTCTTTAACGAAGCATTAGCCGCCATTTCCAATCTCGGATCGGCCGGCAAGCTACTTCAGCGACTCGCTGGCTACATCGTGGAGCGCGAAAAGTAGGCCGGGATCCAGACAGTTACGGCGAGAAACCGTCCCATGATTTTTTGGCTCACGCCTTGCCAACGATGAACGTGATGACATTACGCGCGGCGCTCGTTCGCGCCGGTGCGGCTGGATTGACAACGATGGAGACGAAAACGGTGTGGCGGATAGCTGTATTTCTGGCCGGCGCATGGGGACTGACCGGTTTAGCGTACGGGGGTGAGTACGCCCTCGTCATAGAAAAAAAGGTGATCAACCTGACAGGCCGGGATAAGGTGGTCCCGACGATCAACGGATCCGTGCCCGGCCCGGCGCTCCGCTGGCGCGAGGGCGAAGAGGTGCTGATCCGTGTGACCAACCGCCTCGACGAGCCAACGTCCCTCCACTGGCATGGGATCATCCTGCCCGCCGGCATGGACGGGGTGCCGGGGATAAGTTTCGATGCGATCGCGCCGGGTGCGACTTTCGACTACCGTTTCACGCTCAAGCAGAACGGCACCTACTGGTACCATAGCCACTCGGGGTTCCAGGAGCAAGCAGGGATGTACGCACCCATCGTCATCGCACCGGCTCGGCGCGAAAACTACCGCTATGATCGTGACTACATCGTCATGCTCTCGGACTGGACCGACGAGGATCCGCACACGGTCTACGCGAAGCTGAAGAAGCAAAGCGGGTATTACAACTTCAATAAGCGCACGGCCTCCGACTTCTTCCGCGACGTTGCGGATAAGGGATGGGGGGCGACGATTTCCGATCGGCTCGAGTGGAGCCGCATGCGCATGGACCCCACGGATATCGCCGATGTCACGGGCTACACCTACACGTTTCTCATCAACGGAAGACCACCCGCCGCCAACTGGACAGCGCTCTATAAAACGGGCGAGCGCGTGCGGCTGCGGTTTATCAACGGTTCGGCGATGACCTACTTCGATGTCCGCATCCCCGGGCTCAAGATGACCGTGGTGCAGGCTGACGGCCAGGATGTGCAGCCGGTCGCGGTGGATGAGTTCCGCATCGCTGTGGCCGAGACCTACGACGTGATCGTGGCGCCTGAGAGCGGCCGCGCGTATACCCTCTTTGCCGAGGCGATGGATCGCAGCGGTTACGCGCGCGGCACCCTCGCACCGCGGGAGGGCCTGTCGGCGCCCATCCCTGAGATGCGGCCGCGGCCGTTGCTCACGATGGCGGACATGGGCATGGCACACGGCCCGATGAGCGGACCGCAAGCGGCGGGCATGGACCACGGTGGGCACATGGATGGCATGCATGGCACGGGGTACGCGGCCACCGATAAGGCGAACGAGATGACGGCAATGATGCACGGACCCGACGACCACGGGCCTGGCAATGAGATGATCGCGATGATGCCGGCGGATAGGCTCGGCGAGCCCGGAATCGGTCTCGATACTACGGATAGGCGCGTCCTGGTTTACACGGACCTGCGAAATAGCCAGCCCGGCTATGACCTTAGAAAACCGATCCGGGAGATCGAGTTGCACCTTACCGGCAACATGCAGCGCTTCATGTGGTCGTTCGACGGAAAAGAATACTCGGAGGCGGAGACCATCCGGCTCCGGTACGGAGAGCGCGTGCGCTTCACCTTCGTGAACGACACGATGATGAATCACCCCTTGCACCTCCATGGCATGTGGAGCGATCTCGACAACGGGGCGGGCGCCTACAAGCCGCGCAAGCACGTGATCAACGCGAAGCCGGCTGAGCGGCTTTCCTTCGAGGTGACGGCCGACGCGCTCGGCGAGTGGGCGTTTCACTGCCACATGCTCTATCACATGGAGGCCGGCATGTTCCGGAAGATCGTCGTCACCCAGGATGCCGCGGCTCCCGGCTAAGCAAGCCGCGTTGGGACGGCTGCGAGCGGGGAGGTGATCCAAGCATGCGTAAGCTCTGGGCATCGCTGCTTTGGCTTAAGGTGACGGGCCTGGCAGCGGCGCCGCCCGTCCAGCCGCACGCTGATCAGATCTTCACCTACGTCCAGGCGGAGCAGTTGGAGTACCGGATCGCGAGCAACGGGTCCGGCACGCTGGCCTGGGATGTGCGGGGCTGGGCCGGCGGGGATTACAACCGCGTATGGTTTAAGACCCAAGGGGATAATCGTATCGGCGGTCCAGTGGAAAACGGCGAAGTGCAGCTCCGATACAACCGCTTGGTGACGCCCTTTTGGGACCTGGCCGTCGGGGCCCGCTATGATGTGGAACCCGATCCCTCGCGAGCTTATGCCGTGTTCGCCCTCCATGGGCTCGCACCGTATCTTTATGAAGTGGACGCGGACATGTTCATCAGTGAGGAGGGCGATGTGTCCGCCCGCCTTGAGGTCGAGTACCCAATTCTAATTACGCAGCGATTGATCCTGCAGCCGTCGTTCGAGTTGGACTTCGCCGTCCAGGAGGTGAAGGCACTCCGGATCGGCCCCGGGCTGAGCCAGGTTGAGCTGGGTCTGCGGCTACGCTACGAGATTGTGCGTGAGCTCGCGCCGTACATCGGCTTTGTTTGGGAACGGAAGGTCGGCCGGACGGCCGATTTAGCGAAAGGCGGGGGGGAAGCGTATGACACTTCCGCGTTCGTCGCCGGGGTCCGGTTCTGGTTCTAGGTCTCCTCAACGCTAAGCCGGGCAGGGGCGGCTGACAAGCGTTTCTCCACCCGTGAGGGTCCGAGCGCGGCCAGGACGGCGAGGCCGTCATTCCATCAGCACTAGCTGGCCGAGCGGATAGTCAGTACCGGGACCTCGGAGGTGCGAACCACCCGCTCCGCCACACTCCCCAACATCATGTGCGACAGGCCGGTGCGCCCGTGGGTGCCGATGACGATGAGATCGGCTTGTTGCAGCTTAGCAACCTCTACGATCTGGAGGTAGGGCACGCCTTCGGCCAGATGGACGGTCGTCTTGGGCGCCTCAGCCACCGTCTCTTTGACGAACTGCTCGAGCCGCTCCCGCAGCCGTTTCGCGAGACCCTCTTGCAGGTAAGGGGGTAGCTCCACGGTACCGTCCGCGACCGCATAGGCGAGAGGCTCATAGGCGTGGACCACATCAACTTGGGCCCCCAACCGCTCAGCCAGCGCCAAGGCGTACTCCAAGGCACGTGCGGAAGGCTTGGAAAAATCGACCGGACAGAGAATTCGATTGATGACGAGCATAAGATCCTCCTCGCATTAGCAATGGTATTTCGCCTGGCATGGCATGCATTGGCAGTCGAGACTTCATGCTGCCGCAATGATTCCCGCAAGGGAACCGGCGTACCCTGATCGAACACCACGCGCACTCAAGCGGAAGCCAGCGCAGTTTGCGCCGCGTGTTCAAGGACGGAACGCACTTGTTCGAGCGAGACGCGCGGAAACCATTCGACGAACTGTGAAACCTGCGCGCCGTCCTCAAGGTTCTCAAACAGCGCGGCAACGGGCACGCGTGTGCCACGGAACACCCAAGTTCCGCTCACACGTTGGGGATCTCGTTCAACGGCTGGGCAGTTCGACCAATCCATCATGAAACCAATGATAGCACTTGGGTATTGTTACGGCGAAGCACTCGATCGGGCGGCCGCGCCAGCGGCTGCCAGCCTCGCCGGGTAACATCCTCCGGAGCTCCGCGTCAGCGAGCGGGCCGGCATTGCGTGAGCCGCTCGAGGCCGGCGGCGATGGGCGCGGCTTCGCCGGGGCGCTCGGTGTCCCAGATCAGGGTCAGCGGCTGCTCGTGCGGCGTTAAGGACTCCTGGCTACAGCGCTGGTGTTCGAGCACCGCGAGATTGGCCTCGGAAGCATCGTGGCCTTCTGCCGCGCGGCGCGCGATCCGCGCACGCAACGCCGCCTCGCCCGCCCGAAAATCCAGGATCCGGAACGGCGCGCCGAGCGATCTCGCAAGCGCCGCGAAGGCCTCACGCCGCGCACGTGCGAGGAAGGTGGCATCGACGATGACCGGAATGCCGCAGCCGCTCACGATGCGGGCGAGGTCCAAGAGCCGTTCATAGGTGCGATCGGTCATGGCGGCATCGTAGATCCCGGCCGCCACGGTGCTTGCGGTCTTCGCCTCGGCCGGCAGACCGGCCAGCCGCTTGCGCTCGATGTCGGAGCGGATGCGTAGTGCCCCGAGCCGGGGGATCAACGCCGCGCTCTGCGCCGTCTTGCCGGTGCCGGAGACACCGTGGGTGATGAGGATGAGACCCGGAGGACGCGGCTCCGCATAGCGCCCAGCAAGCGCGAGATGCCGCTCGTAGCGCGCAAGGCACGCCGCCTTCGCGCCCCCGGAACGATGCTCGAGATAGGCGACCTTGGCCCGCACGAGCGATCGGTAAACGCGGTAGAGGTCCAGCAATGGCAGGCCCCCGTAGTCACCCGTCTCCTCCAAATAATGGTTGAGGAAGATCCACGCGAGATCGGGACGCTCGCGCACATCGAGGTCCATCAAGAGGAAGGCGATCTCGCTCATGACATCGACGAAAGAGAGCGCGGCATTGAACTCGATGCCATCGAAGACCACGATCCTCCCCTCCAGCAACACCATGTTCGTGAGATGCAGATCCCCGTGGCATTGCCGCACCCGCCCTCGCCGCTTGCGTCCTGTTATGAGCTCACGATGCCTCTCAAGCTGCCCCTCGGTCCAGGCGCGCAAGGACAGAAGCGCGTTGCCGGCATCGATCTCCGCGGGCCCGTTCCCGATCTCCGTGAAGTTCTCCAAGGCATACTTGCCGACCTCGGGGGCGTTTCCATACGGCACATCGGCCGGAGCGATCTCGGCGCCGTCGTGAAACTCCGCGATCGCCTTGGCAAGCGCCTCCAGCAAGTCCCCCGTGAGATCGCCGCGCGCGAGCACCTGGTCGAGCTGCGCCGTGCGAGGAAAGCGGCGCATCTTGACGCAGTATTCGATAGGAGAGCCGGGCCCTCCCAAAGAAGGCGTATCCTCCGTCCCCGTCACCGCCACGACCTCGAGATAAAGCTCGGGGGCGAGGCGCCCGTTGAGCCTCAGCTCCTCCTCGCAATAAAACCTGCGCTTCTCGAGCGTAGAGAAGTCGAGAAACCCGAAGTCGACCGGCTTCTTGAATTTGTATGCGTACGGGCCGGCCAGGAGCACGTAAGAGATGTGGGTCTCCGCCAACTCGCAGCCCCCGATCGGGTGGTCGAAGAGCTCGGGTTTCTGTAAGTTTTTAAGCAATCGCCCCAAGCGATCACAGGCCATCGCCGTAGCCCTCACGTGGCCCGCAAGAGAAGCGGGCGAATCAGCGTTGGGTTCGTCGACGTGGGGGTTCGGCTCCAGTTGAATTCGGGACGATTCGACATCCGCACGCTGTCGTTCACACCGGTTCCACGCCCGCGCGTATGAGGGAGGCGCGTAAACGCTCGATCTCATCGAGGAGGTCGAGGATCACGGCGGCGGCCTCGGCGCTCGCCGCGAAGTCGCGCTCTAGCCGCGCGAGCCGGCGGGCACGCAAGAGATCCGGAGCGCCGAAGCGCCACTCCGTCTCATCCGGGCCCTCGGGCGACAGGACACCGACCTCGACCAGCTCCACGATCCACTCTACCTCGGCCTCGCAGGCCTCGACCATCTCCTCTAGCGACAAGGCACCTTGCTCGCTGAGGAGAATACCTGTGACGATGTCCGCGTCCATCTGGTTTCACAGGCCCAAGCCGCGGCGAGGGTTGAAGGCCAACTCCCGCGCCAGGGTCTGATAAAGTTCTTTCGCACGCTCCGTCCTGGGAATGGGCAAGACCACCTCCAATACGAGATAGAGATCTCCGGGCGGCTCCCCCGGGATCCCGCGGCCCCGCAAGCGTAGCTTCCGCCCGCCCTGGGAGTGCGGCGGGACCTTGACCTCCACCGTGCCCCCCGGCGTAGGCGCCTTGACCGTGGCGCCGAGCGCCGCCTCCCAGGGTGCCACCGGCAGGCTCACGTAGAGATCGCGGCTGTCCAGCCGGTAGAGTGCGTGGGGCTTGAACCCGACCTCGATGTAGAGATCGCCGTCCTTCCCGCCCTTCACCCCGGCGGATCCTTGCCCGGCCAGGCGGATGAGCTGCCCTTCGCGGATCCCCTTGGGGATCTGCACGTTCAGCGTGCGCTCGCGCACCGCGAGCCGCCCTTTAGCGTCGAACTCAGGCACGCGCAGTGTCACGGTCCGCGTGGCACCGCGAAAGGCGTCCTCGAGGTCAATGAGGACCTTGGCATGATGATCCTCGCCGCGGCGGTGGAAACCCGCCCCGTGCCTCGCCCCAACCGCGCCGCCGAAGAGCGTGGCGAAGAAATCGCTGAAGTCCCCACCGAAGGCCTCGCCAGCAGGGCTCCCGCGGAACTCGAAGCCCGCGTCCCAGTCGGGCGGTGGGTGAAAGTCCTGACCGGGCTGCCAGCCCGTCCCCAGCCGATCGTAGGCGGTGCGTTTCGCGGGGTCCTGCAACACCTCGTAGGCTTCGTTGATCTCCTTCATGCGCTCCAATGCATCCCGTTCCTTGCTGACGTCGGGATGATACTTGCGCGCGAGCTTGCGGTAAGCACGCTTGATCTCGCCCTCGGCGGCCGAGCGCGCGACGCCCAAGGTCTGGTAATAGTCTTTAAACTCCACGTGCTTTCTTGTCCATCGCCGGCCGATCCGGCCCTCATCTTAGCGCCCCGAGCAACGCCTTTTGGTTGCACCTCAATATTCTATACGGAATGCCACTCGCCCTTCGGTAGCCCATAGCAAAGGGGGGCATGATCTTGATCAATGGTTTGCAGGCCCCATATTGTATCCTACCCATGGCCGCGGTGCGCCGAAGGCGGCGGACGCGGCAATAAATTTCTTCACTATGGAGGTACAACCATGTACGAATCCTTGTTGCGGTTTCCGACCGATCTGTTCGCCGAGCTAGAGCGGCTGCAACGTGAGATGCAGCACGGTTTCGGGGGCTTGGGTCTGCCATCGAGCATACGTGCGGTCGGCCGCGGTGCGTTTCCGGCGATCAATATCGGGAGCACGCCGACATCCATCCAGGTCTATGCGTTCGCGCCCGGCATCGATCCCGCGAAGCTTTCGGTCAGCATCGACCGCGGGCTACTGACCATCGCGGGCGAGCGGGCCTCGGACGTACCGGAGGAGAGCGAACAGCTCAGCCTCTATGCGCACGAGCGCGCCACCGGTTCCTTCAAGCGGGTGGTAAGCCTGCCGGAGGACGCCGATCCGGCGCGGGTCGAGGCGAGTTACCGCGATGGCGTCGTCCGCATCACCATCCAGCGGCAGGAATCGGCGCAGGCGAGGCGTATCGAGGTCAAGTGAGTCTAGTCATCGAATTTTCATTGGAGGAATGAGTCATGAGCGAGAAGCGAGAAGTTGTACAGCGGGCGGAGGAACGGCACAGCCCGGCGATGGTGCCGGCGGTGGACGTGCTCGAAGACGAGACCGGGATCACGCTGTTTGCGGATCTGCCCGGCGTGCCCAGGGACAGGCTCACGGTGCGCGCGGACGGTGACGGCCTGCTCATCGAAGGCGAGGTTGTCCTGGAGACACCGGAGGGCGCGACCCCTGCCTACGCGGAGGTCCAGACGCTGCGCTTCCGGCGGCTGTTCACCTTGAGCCGGGAGTTGGATACCACGAAGAGCGATGCGGCGTTCAAGGACGGGGTGCTCAAGCTGCGCATCCCCAAGGCCGAGCACGCCCAACCGCGCCGGATCCAAGTCAAGGTGAGCTGACGAACCCGGCACCGTGCCGAATCTTGGCGCGGTGCCGGTGATCACATCCAGCAACGCAGTCAATCCGCCTCGGCGCCCGGCCGGCCCTCCGCCACAACGAAGGAGCGAAGGGTCGAGATGCCGGCTTCGCTGTTCGTCACGTTGTCCATCGCGCGAAGCCTCACCCGGGCGCGCGAGGGCGTTATCTCGATCGTGACGTAACCGCGGCGCGAGTAGTTCCCGAACCGGATGTGTGGATTTTTGCTCTTCACGGCATCCACTTCTTCGTCGCGGCCAGGCGGCTGCGACGTGATCGAGGTCCCGACGATCTCCGTCGCGACGGTCGGTGAGCCAGGGTCGTCGAAGTCGGGCTTGAGGTCGCTGACCCAAAACGAGTGGATGTCCCCGCCGATGACGAGCGGGTTGGGTGTGCGGCTCGCGTGAATGTGCTCGAGAAGACGCCGTCTTGCGATCGGGTAACCATCCCAACCGTCCGTCCAGAAGGCGCGGCGCGAGTTGCGCGGGAGGGGCCGCTGCGCCATCCGTGTCTGCTGGGCGAGGACGTTCCACCGCGCCCGCGCTTTTCCGAGGCTTTGAAAAAGCCATTCCTCCTGGACCGATCCGAGAAGGGTGCGCGAGGGGTCTAGCCTTTGAGGACACTCCTCGACGATGGCCGAGCCGCCCTTACCCGGGTTCGGGCAGACCTGATGCGAGCGGTACTGGCGATCGTCGAGCACGTAGAAGTCGAGGAGGCTGCCGAAGGCTACTCGCGTGTGAAGGCGCATGTGGGGACCAAAAGGATGAGCGCTGCGGGGCAGCGGCATGTGCTCGTAGTAGGCGCGGTAGGCGGCGGCGCGTCGCGCGAGGAACCACTCGGGCGGGTCGAGATCCTGCGAGCGCTCGTTCGCGTAGTCGTTGTCTACCTCGTGATCGTCCCAGGTCACGATCCAGGGAAAGGCCGCGTGGGCGGCTTGTAGATCGGGGTCGCTCCGGTAGAGCGCGAACCGAGCGCGGTAGTCCTCGAGCGTGATCGGCTCCGGGGCGCCGTGTTTGCGAACATGGCCGATACCCCAGGACGATTCGTAGATGTAATCGCCGAGGTGTATCACCACGTCGAGCTCTTCGGAGACCATGTGACGGTACGCGGTGAAGAAGCCTTGCTCGTATTGCTGGCAGGAAGCGAAGGCGAAGCGGATGCGGTCGACCGCGCTCCCTGGCGCGGGCGCGGTGCGCGTACGGCCCACGCGGCTTGAGGTGTCGCCGGTGCGGAAGCGATACCAGTACGGGCGGTCTGGCTCGAGCCCTTGGAGCTCGACATGGACGGCGTGCGCGTAATCGGGCGATGCGATCGCCGTCCCCCGCTGCACGACGCGTGTGAGCTTTTCGTCGCTCGCGACCTCCCATGAAACCCTGACGAGCTTCGGTGGCATGCCGCCGCCTTCGAGCGGATCGGGAGCGAGACGCGTCCAGAGGACGAATCCGTCTGGGCGCGGGTATCCCGAAGCGACGCCGAGGCTGAAAGGGTCTCGCGCAAACCGGGCCCGCGGGCTCGCGAAGCCGAGCCGAGAACCCAGAACGAGGCCCGCGGCGGCCGAGCTTGTTCTCAAAAGGAAGTCGCGGCGCGAAAGCCACGGCACGCAGCGTCTCATATGAGCCATGCCCTTCATTTCGTGCCGAGGCAGGGTATCAGAAAAAATAAACGCCCTTTTTCTTCGAAAGGAACAGTACGGATGGACCTATGACTTGTCAATCACGCGAGAGTTATTTCAATACCTCGATGAAGAGCGCGAACGGCGGTGACGTTACGGAAGCTACTTGAGCAAGCGAGCCGGCCGGACGGGATATACTAAGGCGCGTACGGGTGTGTCGTTTTCGGGCCGCGGCCCGCGTTCAATGCCTATCCGGTTTTCTGTAACCTTGGCTTGTCCTTCGTCAAAGGCATGCATCATGAACCATCGAAGAGAGATATTTGTCGTCGCCTTATTTGTTTGGTATGCGAGCTTTTCGATCGCCATGGCGATTGCACCGGCGGATCGCGAGTTTTGGATGGCCGCGAGCATTTTACCGGTGCTCTTTGTGGCCGGTCTCGTGGCGAGCTATCGGATCTGTCCATTGTCCAGCATTTCCTATTTTCTGATCACCCTGTTCCTGACATTACATGCGATCGGTGTCCACTACACTTATGCAGAGGTGCCATTCGGAAGTTGGTTGCAGCAGGCGCTCGCTTTGAACCGCAACCACTTCGATCGCATTGTCCATTTCTGTTTCGGATTCCTATTGGCCTATCCCTGCGAGGAGTGGTTTCGTCGATTCGCGCACGTCCGCGGCTGGTTGCGATACTATCTGCCCAACATCACGATACTTGGGTTAAGCGGTCTCTGGGAGATTGTGGAATCCTGGTTCGCGGAGTTGATGAAGCCCGAGCTTGGTCTCGTCTTTCTCGGATCACAAGGTGATATGTGGGACGCGCAAAAAGACATGAGCGCGGCGCTGTATGGCTCTGTTCTCTGCACTGTGCTGATTGTCTTGAGCCAGACGCGATGGATCGCTCCGGATCCTCGTGTATCGCCATCGGATCGCTCCTTGGAGGATCCCTCATGACATTCACCACACTATCAACGGTGCCGGGGCCGAGGCCGTCGCTCGGACAGAATCGGCTGTTGCAGGTGTTGCTCGGCGGCTATCTCCTCCTATGGGTAGTGCTCGCCATCTCGCCGGTCGATCGACAGGACTGGTTGCTGGAAAATATTCTAACCATGGTATCGGTAACGCTGCTCATCGTTACCTATCGCCGTTTCCAGTTTTCCGATCTCTCCTATGTCCTGATCATTCTTTTCATGATATTGCACGCGGTCGGAGCTCATTACACGTACTCCAAAGTGCCATTGGGATTCTGGCTGCAAGGAGTCATGGACCTCGATCGAAATCATTATGATCGCCTGGTGCACTTCGCGTTCGGCCTGCTCCTGGCCTATCCCGCCTACGAGGTAGTGCTCCGCTGCGCGAAGACGCGGCACGGGTGGGCACTCGTGCTTGCAGCCTCGACCATCGTTGCCATGAGCGGTTCCTTCGAAGTCCTCGAATCATGCGTGGCCCAGATCGTCAGTCCGGAGCTAGGCGCGGCTTATCTAGGCACTCAAGGGGATGAGTGGGACGCGCAAAAAGACACGACGATGGCCATCATAGGAGTGCTTATCTCCCTCGGGTTCGCGTCTCTAATTTCCGGATCAAATGGGTAAAGCCATCCTGCACGCGCGTTTGCTCGCGTGTCGCAGACAGGTGGAAGGTTAATTCGGTGCCGGGGTTCCGGTAAGATTTACATCCAGTTCGCCGGGCATGATGGCCTCTTAAGAGAGTGCAGGCCTAGGGGATTGTCGGCTCGTACTTGGCGAATCCAGTCGCCCCAATAGCCTGATAATTTCACCGATTCCGGCCCGACCCCGCGCACGTTTGACAGCCTACCGGTCCAGTCGTATCTTCGCTGCTGAGGAAAAAGGGCTTTTGAAATTCTTATTCTCAGCTAAGCTCAAGCGCTTAAAAGGTGGCTTGATGCCTACCTTTTAACCGGCCGGATACGGGTGCAGGGGGCTTGAATGTCCTCAACGTTTAATCCTTTTCCGGAGGTGCCTCCTGAGATTGAGAATGCAGCCCAGTCCGGAGAGCTGGTCGTTTTTGTTGGCGCTGGTATATCGCGGTTAGTTAAGTGTCCTTCATGGGACAGCTTTGCGGATAGAGTTCTGGAGCAGCTCGTGCCTGCGGGCGTGGACTACTACGAGTTATCGCAGATCAAGAGAATAGCGGACCCAAAGAGGAAATTGTCTATCGCTAAAATCGTTGCGCAAAAGAAAAAGATAAAAATCGATTACGCATCCATTTTTCGTGTGCCGCTGGAGCCGGACAACGTATACAGCTATCTCAACTCATTCAACTCATCTTTTGTTACGACGAACTACGAGAAGTATCTGTCCCCCGATTCACGCAAAACACATCCGGAAGAAGACTGGAGGTTCTATAAGCGAGAGCAGCTTCTGAGAGTGAATCTGGATCAAAATGGAAACGTGGTGCACATACATGGTTGTCTGGAAGACCCCGATACCATGGTAATTACCACTAAGGACTACCTGGACCATTATTCGAGCAAGGAAGTGCAGGATTTTTTGCGGTATCTTTTTGAGAAAAAGACGGTCTTATTTTTGGGTTACGGTTTGGATGAGATCGAAGTGCTTGAGTACATCCTTCGCCGCGGAGGGGCAAATGCTAATCCAGGAAAGGAGCGGATACGGCGGTATATCTTGCAGGGATTCTTCAATGCGGAAATGGCTCTCTATGAATTGCTCCGGGACTATTATCTTGATTCGTTCGCAACGGAGTTAATCGGTTTTCCCAAAGACTATAAAGATTATGGTCACCAAGTAGAGATACTCATTTCCTGGTCGAAGAAGCTAAGGTTTAAAGACATAGCGCTTGCTGATGAGGCTGCTGCCATGGAGGAGGAGATCCGTGGCTGACTCGCTGACGCCAAAGCAGCGAAGCGCCGTAGAACGCGCTAAACGAAATTCTGATCTGCAACCAATTCTCTTTCGCAAAGCGACTGGAGTTCGATGGTTTTCCGCGTTTAAAGAGGCGGGGTTTCTCCGTCCTTCAGAGATCCCGCCACCGCTGCCAGCTAAGGAAGAGAGCTATGTCAGTATTCCAGTGTGGCCGATTACTGACTACCTGGTGGCTACTTCTGCAGAACTTCTTGATCCGAAGAATGAGACATATGCCGTCAAGTTCCTCGAATTCATTCGAAATGCGACGACTCATGCCAAGGAGCACAGCTTCGGTAACTATCGGGTCTGGTGGCAGTTTTCAAAGATCATTCGCAGCCTTCCACCTCATTTAGTCAGCTTGGGTGACTTAGCACTTATCGACTACTGGCTTGATGACTTGTACGAGCGGGGCGTGGTGGCAGAAAGTCTAGGCGAACATTGGTTAATCAGCCTACTCGATCGGGACGATGAGCACTGTAGGGCGCTCTCGATGAGTTTGCTGGATGTGTTGTACAAGACAAATGTTGTAGACAAAAAGTACGCTGTTTCAAAAAAGAAGGAGGCGGTACTGCGCTTTGACAGTTGGCACGCAAGGAAGCTTACTAAAAAGGTCGCTGCTAGTGTCGGTAGAGTGCTTGGTCTGGCAGCAATCAAGATATTCCAAAAGCGACTTGAGGAAATCTTGGTCGAACATGATAACGACCGATGGTCTTCAGTATGGAGATCGGCTATTGAGGACCATGAGCAAAATCATGCCGCAGATGATGCGGAAGACATCATCTTGGAGGGATACCGGGATTCGCTGTTGGCCTACACAGAAGAAGCCCCGGTTGCGGCCAACGATTATGTCGGCCAACTCCTGCAAAGCCCGTTTGAGACTACAAAGCGGATTGCGATCTTCGCGATAGATCAGCGATATGAGCAGTTAAGTCAATTGGTAGGCCGAGCCATTGTCGCCGAACATTTCACAAGCAACTTTCGGCATGAATTGTGGCATCTCTTGCACAACCGCTATCCGCAATTCTCACCAAACGAAAAGGTGCTGGTGCAAGAGGCGATCGTGCGCTTGGCAGAAAAGGATGAAAGCGATCAGCAAAACGAGGGTCTCAAGGCGTACCAACGTGCCATATGGCTGTCGGCCATCAAAGACTACGGAGATGACGTTGCTCAGCGTTACCGACG
This sequence comes from Pseudomonadota bacterium, assembly GCA_030859565.1. Classification (NCBI taxonomy): domain Bacteria; kingdom Pseudomonadati; phylum Pseudomonadota; species Pseudomonadota bacterium. The sequence goes on along the minus strand of JALZJW010000030.1, from coordinate 9,019 downwards.
ATGCGTCGATATCGTAGGTGGGGATCCCGAGCATCCGGATTTCTCTAGCTACATGACCAGCGGACGGGTCGATCACAAATCGGCCATTTCCAAGGAAGAACTCCTTTCGTGGGATTCTGATGAACTGATCAAACATCTCAACGTGTACCTGGAATCCTATAAACAACCTCGGGCGTTTGATGGGCCCGATTTAGAAGGTCTAGCAAAGGAGCTGCGTCAGGTCGTGAAGGCCGAACCTCTACGGTTCTACAATCAGCTACACAAATTTTCTACGTTGGGGCTTCCATATATCCATGAGTTTATTGAAGCGTATGGCGAGCTGTGGATAGAAAAAGCGCAATTGCCGTGGGAAGAAATCTGGGGATACTTGCTAGCGTTCTGCAATGACGTCATTGAGCAAGAGAGATTCTGGTTGCCGGAAAACGCGCAGCAAGAAAATGCCTTCGTGGCAAACAGGTATTGGATTGTAGGAGGAATCGGACGCCTAATCGAAAACGGCACAAAATCTGACGAGCATGCATTTGCTGAGAAATACCTGGGGCGGGCAGAAGCGATTCTTCTCACTCTTCTTGAAAAAGAAAAAGGCGAAGAGTTCAAACCGGATTGTGATGCGGTGTTTGTCGCAATCAATAGTCCCCGAGGGCGATGCGTTGAAGCATTGATAAACCTTACCCTGCGTTCCTGTCGTTTAGCAGACAAGCAGCGCAGCAGTCATGTTGAAATTTGGACCCACTTTCAGCCCATATATGACTCTGAGCTGGCTCGGGCCGATCACGGGGAATACGAGTTTGCCACCCTCGCGGTCAACTACTTGCCTAACTTTCTATATATGTCGAAGGATTGGGTTTTAGAGAATCTTCCAAAAATTTTCGCCAAAAACAATTATCAGAAATGGCTATGCGCTATGAAAGGCTATGCCTATGTCAACACGGTGTATGAAGGAGTCTACAAGCACCTGAAGGAGAATGGTCATTTTATTCGGGCTTTGGATGACGAAAACCTCAAGGAGAAGGTGGAAGACACAATTGTTCAAAATATCGCAATTGCCTACGTTAGCGACTTCGAAAAATTAGAAGATGAGTCAAGCCTGATTCATCAGTTATTGGTTCGCAAGAAGCACCAAGAACTCAGTCAGCTAATTTGGTTCCTGTGGACACTGCGCAGGGATGGCGATGAGAAAATCAGGACAAAGATCTTTGAACTATGGCCCCGTCTTCTCGATGTCATTGACACGAGTACCCGTGAAGGGAAGCGGCTAGCATCAAAGCTTTGCGATTGGACCATCTTTGTGGACGAGGTAAATGAAGGAAACAAGAATCTAATACTTGCAGTGGCGCCGTTTGCCGAGGAAGCCCACAATTCTCATGATCTGCTTAAAAGCATCGCCAAGATTAGCGAACGGCAACCTCTCGAAGCGTATGAGATATGGCGTCGACTTCTCGAAGGCGCCAGGCCGGACTTCCCCGAAGAAGCGATTCGGGGCGCGCTCACTAATCTCGTACGGGTAGGACCAGAAGGATTACGCAAGGCGAAAGAAATTGTCAGTGAATACCTAAGAGGTGGTAACGAGCAGCCGACTCAGTGGTTTCGAGAAATTACTGGCGCGGCGCAAAGTGTCTGAGCCCAAATATGCCCGGCAAAAGGCGGCAAAAGGGGCTAGGGTCACTTTATTTTGTCTCACAATTCAATCTGCACTTGACCATCCAAATCCCCGCTCTCTGGCCTCTGCGCCCTCGGCCTGCCGCGGGGCTTGGACTCGCGTCGCTGCCAGGCATACGCTCTATCGTATCTATGAACCGGGCGTTACCTAGCGGTTGACCTTGACTCAGGGCTAGGCGGATATCCGCTATGGCCTGGGCAAGTTAATCGATCCTGGCCCCTTTACCCTGCGGCGATCTGAGCCGCCTTGGCCCCCTTGAGCCCTTTAACATCAAGCAACCCCGATAAGGATGTTTCAGCCATCCCGCGCAAGCTCCCAAACCGCTGCAACAACTGGCACACCAACTCCACCGCATTGGTCCCCTGTAGCCCTACACGCAACAGGATGGCAAGCAACTCCGCATCGGTCAACGCGTGCGGACCACGCCGAAGCAGTCGCTCGCGTGGCCGTTCGTCTTCAGGCCAGGCGATAATTCCTTGAGATCGCTTTCTTGCCGTGCTATCCATGCTGCATACAACAGTGGTCGCTATTCCAGCAAGGCTATCCGCAAGCCGGCCGACTCAAGGCGCAGAAAACCCCTGTCATTGGTTATCAGAGCATTTGCCTTGGCGTGCAGCTGTGGCGGCGTGCAGCGCATCCGGGGTATTGAGTTTATATTCGCCGCGCAGTCGTGCCGCTGTAACAGCGATTGGCGTCGTGACATCCAAGATGTCCAGGTTTGGAAATCCGGACAGCAGGCTTAGCAGATCCTGGGCCTTGTCCGCCCGACCCACACGGAAGGCAGGCACCAGAAGTTCGGTCAGTGCCAGACTGGAAAGCACGCCGTGAATATCGCCTCCCTCCATGCGCTCGAAGAGGTGTTGTACCTCCTGGTAAAACCGCGGGTGGTGCTCCAGGAAATAGATCAGAACAGGCGTATCGAACGCAATGCGGTTGCCCGCCGGGATGTTCAATCCCAATGGGCCCGCTCCTTCTTGAGGTCTTCTGCGTAACCACGCCAGAGTTCGTCACTGCACCTTTCAAGGGCCATCGTAAAAGAATGGGGGGCCTTGCGGATGACAATTCTGTCTGCCTCAGCCTCGATCAGGAGGCGATCCCCGGCCTGGATGCCAAGCCGCTTTCGGATCTCTGCCGGTAATACGATTTGCGATTTGGAACTGAGGGTTGCCACGGTCATTGGGACCACCTCATTGCTTTACTAGATAGTAAAGCGGATCGCAGCCAACGTCAAACCAGCATGATCGCCAGCACGTTAGTGGGCCAGCCGGCTTTTGCCCGAGCGCATCCCGCCCAGGATCAGCGTGTTCATACCGCGTGCTCTCTGCCGCTCGCGGTATCGATTCCCAAGATGCGCTCGATGCCGCTGAGATCGAGGTGTGTTTCACAAGCATCGGCCAGCCGGTCGATGTTCGCGTCACGGATCTGGTGGTAATCGGGCGTCCGCGGCTCGCGCAGGCCCGCCCAGCGTAGCAGCGCGTCGCAGGCCGGGCCGGACTCGAACAACCCATGCAGATAGGTGCCGAGGATCTGGCTATCGGCCGAGAGCGCACCCTCGCTCCGGTCTTCCAGGTACACGGCGGGGCGCTCGAGCGCCTTGCCGGACGTCACGCCCGCGTGGATCTCGTAACCGCTGACAGGGGATTGGTCCAGCGCCAGCCAGCCCGTCATGTTATGGAGTTGTTTGTGCCGCTCCAGGGTGGTGGCGATCGCGAGCAGTGCGAGACCGGCGCTGTTGCCGGGCTCGCCTTCCAGCCCGAACGGGTCGTGAATGGATCCGCCGAGCATTTGGAAACCACCGCACAGCCCGATGAGCTTGCCGCCGTAACGCAGGTGGCGCAGGATCGCTTGCTCCCATCCTTGCGCGCGCAACCACGCGAGGTCGGCGCGCACGCTCTTGGAACCTGGCAGAATAATCAGATCGCAGGCGGAGAAGGTCTCGCCCGGACCGAGATAGCGAAACTCCACCTGCGGGTGTAAGCGCAGCGGATCGAAGTCGGTGTGATTGCTGATCCGCGGAAGCGCCGGGACGATGATCCGCAGTGGTCCGTTCGCTTTCATAGCGTCGCGGTTGAGCGCGTCTTCCGCCTCGAGATGCAGGCCGTGAAGAAAGGGCAATACGCCGAGCACCGGTTTATCGGTGTAGTGCTCGAGCCAGTCTATGCCAGGCCGGAGGAGCCCGAGATCACCCCGAAAACGGTTGATGACGAAACCGGCGATCCGATCCCTCTCCGTCTCGCTCAAGAGCGCCAGCGTGCCCACCAGATGGGCAAACACGCCGCCGCGGTCGATGTCCGCCACCAGCAGTACCGGACAATCAGCCGCCTCGGCGAAGCCCATGTTGGCGATGTCGCGGTCGCGCAAATTGATCTCCGCCGGGCTGCCCGCACCTTCCACCAGGATCACGCAGTACTGGGCGCAGAGGCGTTGATAGGACGCCATCACCGCCGCATGCGCGATGCGCTTATACTCGTGATAGGCGCGCGCGTCCATGGCGCCGATGGCATGGCCGTGAATGATGATCTGCGCGCCGACATCGGTGTTGGGTTTGAGCAGCACCGGGTTCATGTCGCTGTGGGGCGCGAGGCCGCAAGCCCGCGCCTGCACCGCCTGAGCGCGGCCGATCTCACCGCCATCCACGGTAACCGCGCTATTGAGCGCCATGTTTTGCGGTTTGAATGGCGCCACGCGCGCGCCACGACGCGCGAGCAGCCGGCACAACCCCGTGACCAGCGCGCTCTTGCCCGCGTCCGAAGTCGTGCCCTGCACCATCAAGGTCGGGGTCTTCATGGCGGCGAGGCGCTCCTCTGCGCCCAGGAGATAGAGCGTCTCGGTGGTTTCCATGCACGTCATTGTTTCACGAGAGGAAATGTAAAACACATTTTTTTTGTACCGTTACGCATAGCTTCCGTGTAACTGCCGCGGGCCTGATAGAATGGTCTCGGACTATTGAATAGGCAAGCAGTGAGCATTACCGTCCCTATCTCCGTGGGGGAGTTTATCGACAAGCTGACGATCCTCGAGATCAAGTCGGAGCGGATCACTGACCCCGAAAAATACCGGCACGTCGCGCACGAGCTCGAGGTACTGAGCAGGCTGTGGCATACCTCTGGGCATGCGGAGGCGGCAATCGTCGAAGAGCGCACGCGCTTAAAGGCACTCAACGGCCGGCTGTGGGAGGTCGAGGACCATCTCCGCGACAAGGAACGGGCGCGCGAATTCGATCACGAGTTCATCGAATTAGCGCGCAGCGTTTATAGGCTCAACGATGAACGCGCAGAGACCAAGCGTGCGATTAATCTCAAGCTCGGCTCGGGGATCGTGGAAGAAAAATCCTATTCAAGCTATGACGCCACGGCCTGAGCGTGCGCTGCCGGGCGATCTTGGGGATCGAGCCGTTCAGTCATCGGAAAAGGCGCTCTTCATCTCGCTTAGCAATGTTGGTGATGCGATCATGACGACGCCGGCGCTCGAATTATTGCATGCGCGCTATCCCGAACACTCAATCGACATCGTCGCCGATCGCCGCTCCGGGGAGATCTTTGAGCACTGTCCGTACCGCGGGGAGATCTTCTACAAGAACAAGCGCGCCGCTTGGCGCGGTGTTCCGGCGCTCTTAGGCCAACTGCGAGCGAATTTTTATGATGTGGTGGTGGATCTGCGCAGCGATGGCCTCGCGTATCTATTGCGCGCCCGCCGCCGGTATACCAAATGGGGCGCCCGGGCCGTGCGCGGGCCGCATGCCGTGCAGCGATTGATGGCGATTGTCGAGGGATTATCGGGGCCGGCGGAAATCCCGCCGCAGAGGATCTGGGTAAACGAGGCCGCCCGGGAGTTTGCGCGGCGGGTCTTGGCCGATCTTCCCCGCCGCCGCTGGCTCGTGCTCGGACCGGGGGCCAAGGGGCCGAAGAAGGTTTGGCCCACGCAGCGATTCATCGACATGGCGAAAGCGGTCGAAGATCGGTTCGATGGCGTTATTGTTCTAGGCGGACCGGGCGATGTAACCCCTGCGGCTGAGGTAACCGCGGGCCTGCGGCTGCCGGTCCTCAATCTTGCCGGGCAGACGAGCATCCTCGAGGACTGCGCGGTATTAGCGCAGGCACAGGTTTTCGTCGGTAATGATTCGGGGCTCGGGCATATGGCGAGCGCGGTGGGGATACCGACCTTGACCGTGTTCGGTCCGACGGACGCTTTACGCTACCATCCCTGGGGCCAGCAGGCGGACTGGCTCTGCGAGCCCGAAGGCCGGATCGAGGCGCTGTCCGGAGCCGCGGTCGCGGCGCGGTTGCGTCTTCACCTCGAACGCCTCGGGGTCGGCGGCGATGCAAATTTACGCTGCGCCGCCTCATGTTCCAGCAGCCATTTCTTGCGGGGCAGGCCGCCGCCGTAACCGGTCAAGGCACCGTTCGCACCAATCACGCGATGACAGGGAACGATGATGGAAATGGGGTTCTGGCCGTTCGCAGTTCCCACGGCACGCGCGCCATTGGGTTGTCCGATGCGCCGTGCCTGCTCACCGTAACTGATGGTCTCGCCGTAGGGAATGTCGCAGAGCGCTTTCCAGACCTGCTTCTGAAAGGCCGTGCCCTCGCCGGCGAGCGGGAGGTCAAACCCGGTCAGCTCGCCGGCGAAGTAGGCTGCCAATTGCTGGCGAGCGGATTTGAACCAGGCGTCGTCGCGCACCCAGCCCTCCTGCGGCCGTGACGATTGCCGTTCGGCATCCATGTAGAGCCGGGTCAGGGCCAAGCCGTCCGAGGTCAGCAGGAGCTCACCGATGTGGCTCGGCAGCAGGCTGAAAAAAGTTTTCATTTCATCCTCCGGCATTCAAGTGGTTCCACAAGTGCAGAGCGGCATAGGCGCGCCAGGGCCGCCAGGCTTCGGCGACGGCGAGCAGTTGTTTCGGCTTGGTGAGTTCTAGCGCCTTCATCAAGCCGAGATCGCTCTGCGGAAACGCATCGGGGTCGCGCAGCGCGCGCATCGCGATGTAGCTCGTCGTCCAATCTCCGATACCGGGCAGTTCCCTGAGTTGAGCCATGCTCGCCTCCACATTCGCGGCAGGTTCCAGGCGCAATTGACCGCTCGCGAGGGCGCGCGCCAGACCCTGAAGGGTTTGCGCGCGCTTGGCGGGCAGGCCGAGATCAATCAGCCCTTGCAGCGGCGCTTCGGCCACGCGCTCCGCGCTGGGTGAGAGATGGGTCAAGCCAGGCTGCGGCGTGGTGATCGTCTCGCCGAAGGCCGCGACAAAACGGTTGAACAGGGTGCTCGCTGCCTTCACGCTGACCTGCTGGCCGAGAATGGCGCGGGCCGCAAGCTCGAAGGTATCCATTGCTCCGGGCACGCGCAGGCCCGGCAAACGCCGGACAAGATGGCCGAGTTGCGCGGTCTGCGCGAGTTGCGACTCGATGACCTGCGGATTTGCGTCGAGATCGAACAGCCGCCGCATTTGAGCCAGCACTTGCGGCAGCACCGGCATCAATCCCGGCGAGATTTCAGCGCGTATCAGGTTCTGATGATGGATCGGCGTCGCCGTGAGCCAGCCGCAGTACCGCCCGTTCCTGACCGTGCGCTGGTAGCGCGCACCGTGCACCGCTTCCACCGCGCATGCTCCGCGGCTGCCGAGAAACCCGGCCAGATGCGTCCATGCCAACGGTGGACGAAACGCGAGCTTGAGCACGATGGCATCCGCGGATGCGCTGACCTGTCCATGGCGGCGCAAGCTCGTTGGATTGAGTCCATAACGCGAACCGAACAGGTGATTGAATCGGCGCACGCTGCTGAAGCCGCTGGCGAACGCGACATCCGCCATGCGCAGATTTGTATCCGTGAGCAGTTGCTTGGCCAGCAACAGCCGACGGGTCTGCGCCAGCTCGATCGGCGAAACCCCGTATTCCTGCTCGATCACGCGCCGCAGTTGCCGCGAGCTCACGCCATACTTGGCCGCGAGGTCTTCCAGGCCAGCGTCGTTCAGCGCGCCCGCCTCGATACGCATCGCCACCCAACGTGCGGTCGCAGGCACCGCATCCACCGGTGCCGCGCCGGGCGCGAACTCCGGGCGGCAGCGCAGACAAGGGCGATAGCCTGCACCTTCCGCGGAGGCGGCGTTGCTGTAGAAGGAACAATGATCCCGGCGCGGCAGGCGCGCGGTACAAACCGGCCGGCAGTAGATGCCGGTGGACGAAACCGCCACGAAAAAGGCTCCGTCGAAGCGCGCATCGCGTGCCCGGAGCGCTTCATAGCAGTGTTGGGGATCCAGTTGCATGACGCCAAGTGTAGGCCCGGCCCTTGCCGATGTCTGGCCGTTTTCGGACATTGATATGAAGGATGCTGCGGTTGATGATCGCCTGCACCGCCAGCGGGCGGTGGCTCCTGTCCCGGTACTTCGGAAAACTCTGCACAAGTTGATTCCGTTCGAGAATAGGGCTCTCAAACGCCCTTTTTTGTCGACAAGATAAAGTATAACTGGACCTGTGGGCTGTCAAACACGCGAGTCTCGGTCCAGAATCGGGGAATTTTCTTGTATCGCTTCGGGTTCGTCATTCGCGGCAAACTCTGGTAAGTTTAGGCTGTAAATCCACTTTTTTTCGAAGAAACCAGATGCCTTCTTTATCGATTCTCTGCGGGGTTTTTGCTAATCCTGATCAGAATTTTAGGGTACGTGAATGGAGTGATGTCCGACAGAGCAAGCTATACGGCGCTTATTCCGGCAATCTTCGGCGCGCTCGTGCTTCTGTTCGGGGTTATCGCGCAAGCGAAAGAAAATCTGCGAAAACACTTGATGCACGCGGCCGTCGTTGTAGCCCTGCTCGGATTTATCGCGACGGCCGGACGTCTGATACCGCGTCTTGGCGAACTGACGTTTTCGGGCGCCGAGATCGCGCAGATTTCAATGGCCGCGGTTTGCCTTCTGTTTGTCGTGCTTGCCGTCAAATCGTTCGTCGGCGCGCGTCGAAAGGTCTGATCGGGCAAACTTGTTCTGCCTTTGCGGCTGAACATTTCAGCGTGATCTTGGCCTCTGCTCGCAAGCGGATTACAGCGGCCGCGGTTGTGAGCCACCCTGCCCACGACTGGCCAGCGTCGGCAGGGACTTGATGGTGTCGCCGGCCTTCTGATCTGCCAGGCGAAGCTCGTAGAGCTTCTGTAGGTTCATCCAGAACTCAGCGCTGGTCCCGAAGAAATGCCCGAGGCGTAGGGCAGTGTCGCCCGTAATGGACCTCTGGCCATTTAGGATCTCGGTAATACGATTCGTCGGAACCTTGAGCTGGCGGCTTAATTAGGTTGTTCAGTAAACCACCGGCTCTGCCGGTGAGACTTGAAAAGGCTATGCCGTTCGTGCAATAGAAAAGAGACGATTCCTCCCGAGGT
>JALZJW010000029.1 GCA_030859565.1 Pseudomonadota bacterium | reverse complement strand
TTGGACAAAGCCTTCGCGAGCAGGATCTGGAGGAAGCGATCACGGCAACGAAAAAAGCCGATCTCGTCATCGCGCTCGGCTCCACGCTGTCCGTGTATCCGGCCGCCTCGCTTCCTTTGCTCGCTGCCCAGCACGGGCTCCCCTATGTGATCATAAATCGCGGGGCGACCGAGCATGATGGGCATCCGTCGGTGAGCCTGCGAATGGAAGGCGATGTCCTCGACACTTTCCCCCCAGCCGTCGAACGAGCCCTTAAGGCCGGTTGATGCGGGAGAAGTGCCTTCCGGATGACATCCCGTGCGTAAGGCATACCAGACGCTCGCCGATCTAAGGGCGACCGTTGCGCATGCGGGGCGCTTGGAATGGATCGGGCTCCGCCCCGGGCCGCGACGGATCGAGAGCGTGGTTTGTGCCATCCTTGCTCGCGCACGGAGGAAGCCTTGGGGTCGGGGGGGCTCCACGCTTTGCCTTGTGCCGGAGCTTTTTGGGGGGTGGTGAAATTGCCAGAGCCCTGCGCCGGTCGCGGTGGATATTCCCATCGCCTTGAAGATGCGCTCCTGCTATGTTAGCGCCCCTCACCTCAAATCGTGGTTCTTCCGCGAATTGATCTTGCGCCCAAACCACCACTGCGGCTCCCAGAAACACTATCGCCGGGCCTATCCGTTCTAGAGCTTAACATTCACTGCGCTGCACCCCAGCTCTTCCTTGCCCTGGAATTATGCGCGCGTCCTATGCAGACAAACATCAAGCCCGACAGGCGGTTTGGGATATGCTGGTGGAAAGCTGCACTGGGCGTTTCCCGTTTCCACTCGTGGCCGAATTCCCAATTTTGCCGGGGCGAAACAGGTTGCCGAGCGCCGGCTTGCGCACCCACTGTTCGACCACGTTAAGCGCATCAAGGTCAACCCCGACCCACCACAGCACTACGTTCGTTTGTAAGCGCTGAGGAGAAGGATCACGGTGTTTGTCCCCACACCTTGGTTACTCGGCGGTTGCAAGTGCTTTGACCCAGTGAAGATCCCGGTCGCTAGGTTGCATGACCTCGGGTCCATCGTTCCACGAGCAAGCGCGCCGAGATTGACTTCAAGTGGGCTGAATGAGTTCAACTAGGATAAGGAACTACACTTTTTCGGGGACTGCGCCCCGAAAAAGTGGCCCCTGTCGGGGCAGCGCATATCGACAAAATGTTGTCGATGTCGTTCCGGTAAGCGCCTATGCTGAGTAGAGCTCTTGGCTGCCCTGGAAAGGTGGCCCTATGCCTGGTGGCATTTGCATTTGTTGCCGTCTATCAACGAAGCCTAGCGGAAACCCGTGCTTTGGATTGGGATAGGTTCGTCGATCACTTCGTGGAGAATTACTTCGTCGCCCACCCCGACTTCGCTGTGCGCGCTGGCCGGCACGAGTTCGACGGCAAGCTGCCCGATTGGAGCCGTGCCGGGCTGGCAAAGGAGGCCGAACGCCTAGGGTCGAATCGCAAGGGGGCGTTGGAGTTCGATCCCGCCAAACTGGATAGGCAGCAACGCTTCGAGCGTGATTACCTGATTGCTGTGATCGACCGCGATCTCTTCTGGCTAACATCGGCGCGCTGGCCGTATAAGAATCCCATGGCCTATGCAAGCGCCCTGGATCCAAACGTGTATGTGGCCCGCGCGTATGCACCGCTCGATGCACGCATGCGGGCGTATATCCATTATGCCAAGGCCATACCCAATGGTTGGATTCGCGCTCGTCGCTTCGAATGTCGGAATCGGTGGATGACATCTCGACCCGTAAGGTGGCCATGTGCGCATACCATGTGATGGAGCCATTGTAGCGGCGCTCCTCGAGGGGTCGGCTCTCGATAATTCTCGAGGCAATCAACAACGCCGTCGGCCCTTTCTTGCAAGTAACGCCCGCCGTGCCCCCCACCCTCAACGCGATAGGACCCGGAACCGACGCCTGAACCTGCATTTGGAATCAGTTTTCAACCAGGGCTTAAGTACCCTAACTTATGAGCGAAACCTACCTTCGGCGCGCCTAGTCTAGAGGCTACCGAAACGATCGCAATCTGATCGCTTTTCATAATTGAGCATCGTGGAACCTCATTGAATAAAATGGATATTTTTGCGATCGTTGCGATCATAAGAATTGATATAATATCATTATAACTATATGATTATAGTGGTGCCCTGGGCCGGACTCGAACCGGCGACCTCCCGCTTAGGAGGCGGACGCTCTATCCACCTGAGCTACCAGGGCGGGACAAACCCATCTTACTACAAAGCCCGTGCGGAAAGATTTTCAGAGAGGCGGCAGCACGCAACGCGGTGCCTATATTCGCGCGGAAATTTGCTTACACTCGCTTTTGCCCTTGACAGCATACCGGTTTACCGGTGTACTAATAAGGACTCCTAAGGAAATTACCTATGGCGGCGACGATTTTCGATGGGATCAGCGACCCGATGAACCAGCGTTTGATATCGGGCTTGGCGAAGATTGGGCTTGCTATTAAAAGCCATGCGTGGAAGGACGCCGGGAGCCAGGGCCTGACGCCGACGCAGGGGGCGATCCTTGCGCTTCTACACGCCAAGGGGACGGGTGAGTGGAGACTGTTTTCTATTTCTAGGGCGCTAGCGATAAGCGCCCCGACGGCAAGCGAGGCGGTAACCGCGTTAGTACGCAAGGGACTGGTCAGCAAAGGGCGAGCGGCGACTGACCAGCGGGCGCTGCTGGTTCAGTTAACGCCCAAGGGACGCGCCGAGGCGGAACGCACGGCCCATTGGCCGGATTTTTTGATCGGTGCCGTCGATGAACTGTCGCCGGTGGAACAAGAGGTATTTTGTCGCGGGCTGATCAAGATGATCCACGCCTTGCAGGAGCGGGGCGAGGTCCCAATTTCTCGCATGTGTGTGACCTGCCGGCATTTCCGCCCGAGTGTGTACGACGATCCGGATACTCCGCATCATTGCGCCTTTGTAAACGCGGCGTTTGGCGAGCGCCACTTGCGGTTCGATTGCCCCGAACACGACGCGGCCCCCGTAGAGCTGCGGCAAGAGAATTGGAACCGGTTTATTGAAACCCATGCCGCATAGCAGCGAGATCACACAATCCGACCGAAACACCCCGGGTGCTTGCGCGGTGCGCGAATGTTTCCTAGGCTTACGATGACGATTCTTCCGAAGCAGGAGGGAGCGTACTCAGATGACTTTTTGCCGTTGTAATTCTTTGGCTGCTCGTGATCGTAGCTTTGCCGGTCCAAAGAGCTTACCTACATCGCTTCAAGCAGCGATTCCAGTCAATTGAGTAGACGCTAGAAGCGGGTGAAACTGAACGTCGATCAATTCAGAGCTTGGGAGAACAAGAGCGTCACGCTTCTCGGCATGTCTGGTGTCGGCAAGACGCATCTCGCGAATATCCTCAGAAGCAGTCATTGGTTCCACTATTCCGGTGATTATCGCATTGGTACCCGGTATTTGGGCGAAGCGATCCTCGACAATATCAAGCAGCAAGCCATGCAGATTCCGTTCTTGCGGGAACTGCTGCGCGCGGACTCTATCTACATCTGCAACAATATCACGGTGGAAAATCTAAAACCCGTCTCCACCTTCCTTGGGAAGCTCGGAAACCCCGAGGCGGGTGGCTTGGGACTCACCGAGTTTAAGCGTCGTCAAGCTCTCCACCACGAAGCGGAAATTGCGGCGATGAAGGATGTGCCCGAATTTCTTCGCAAGGCGAAGGAGATTTACGGCTACCGGCATTTCGTCAACGATGCGGGCGGCAGCGTGTGCGAGCTCGATGATCACGAGGTGCTGGATACCCTCGCCAAACATACGGTGGTGCTGTATATCGAGGCGACCGAAGTTGACGAGCAGGCATTGATCCGGCGCGCCGCTGAAGATCCAAAACCACTGTATTACCGGAATGTCTTTCTGGATGAGCAGCTCGCTGTGTTCAAGCGGGAACGCAAACTCGCTTACGTCGCGCTCATCGATCCGGATGAATTCGTGCGCTGGATTTTCCCCAGGTTATTCTATGCGCGCATCCCTCGGTATCAGGCGATCGCCGAAAGGTACTGCTACACCGTCACGACGGCGGAGATCGCTCAGATCCAAAGCGAGGCCGATTTTCTCCACCTCGTCGAGACCGTGATCGCCCGCGAGTCCTAAGCGGTTGGAAAGGAAGACGGGTCATGCCCCTCGTTGCAAATTCGAACCTGCCGGCGTTCGCGGACTTGCGGCAGGAAGGCGAGACGGTGATCCCAAACGACATCGCTCTGCATCAAGACATCCGCGAGCTGCACATCGGGCTGCTCAATATGATGCCGGACAAAGCGCTAGAAGCTACCGAGCGGCAGTTTTTACGGCTGGTCGGGGAAAGCAACCAGATCGCACAGTTCTATGTTCACCCGTTTACGATCGAGGAGCTAACACGCGGGCCCGATGCCCGTGCTCACATCGCACGGTATTACGAGACCTTTGACGATATCAAGGCAGCCGGGCTCGATGCGCTCATCATCACCGGCGCCAACGTGACGCAACCGGACCTCGCGCTAGAACCTTTTTGGCAGCCCTTGATTGCGATCATCGATTGGGCATATGAAAACGTGACCTCAATCCTGTGTTCCTGCCTTGCCACCCACGCTGTTCTGCAGTTCCGTCACGGCAAGAAGCGTCGGCGTTTGAAATCCAAGCGCTGGGGTGTGTATTCCCATTACATCACGGACGGCCGGCACCCGCTCATTGCCGGCGTCAATACGCGCTTCGACGTGCCGCACTCGCGCTTCAACGAGATCGGTCGCGAGCAGTTTGAATCCGCAGGGCTCTTCGCGCTCGTCGAGAGCGCTGAGGCGGGTGTGCATATCGCGGTGAGTGAGGACGGTTTCCGTATCGTGTTCTTTCAAGGCCATCCCGAATACGACACCGTCAGCTTGTTGAAAGAATACAAACGCGAAGTGCTGCGTTTCGCGAGTGCTGATGTCGATGAATACCCGCCCTTCCCGGTGAACTATCTCACGCCGATGACCCAGGCGATCCTTGAGGAATATTGCGAAGAGGTCAAACTGGCGCGGGCGCGAGCCGCTCCGATTCCCCAAATGCCGGAACACCTTGTCGTTCCTTATGTCGACAATACCTGGCACGACACGGCGGAGGCCGTGATAAATAACTGGATCGGCAAGGTTTACCAAACGACCAATATCAATCGACGCAAACCGTTCATGGAAGGCGTCGATCCCAGCGATCCGCTCGGGGTACGCGCATCGATCGCGGCCGTACCATCGAAATTTCACCAAGAGGCGCGTGCGCTGCCGCGGGAGTAAGGTGTAGACAAGGCGTTCTCCCCCAGTTCAAGTAATAGGGTTAGCATCCGATACACAGAGGTCAAGCTTACATTTCACTTCATTGCGATTTTAACGCTTATCTCGTCACGCACTGGGCTGTGCCGCGATGGAATCAAAAATCAGCACTCAAGACCTGCAGCTCAACATGTTCGTCTCCCGGCTCGACCGTCCGTGGCTGGGGACGCCTTTCCCGATCGAAGGTGTGTGGATTCAAGACCAAACGACAATAAGTCTTCTGCAACAACACTGTCAGTACGTATTCATCAGGACTGATAAGGTGCGCGAGGCGATCACGAGCGATCCCGAGCGAGCACGGGCCAAACGCGCCCAGAATGTTGTGCTCGATCGGCTGCTATCGCCTGGTGGGTCACCGCTAGCTCCCCCTATTACCTCGGTGCCTGCGCCAGGCCGTATTCCGCCGCCAGGAGGGACCTTCGGTGGCGTAGTGGAATTTCGGCCCGCGAATCCCACGTTTTACGAAGACCGGACGACGCTCGAAGACGAATATAGCGGCGCACACGGTGTGCGGCGCGAACTACGCGAATCGTTAAGCGAGTTCCTGGAGGACGTAAAATACGGAAAGGCGATCCACATCGTTGCCGTAAAAGCAGCGGTGCGCGGAATGATGGAAAGTATCCTGCGAAACCCGGACAGCGCGATGTGGCTTCGGCTCATGAAAGACAAGAATGCCTATACCCATTATCACCACGTTGACACGAGCGCGCTAGCGGTAGCCATGGGACGCCATTTGGGATTCTCGTCGGGCGAGATCTCCAACCTGGGCCTCGGTGCGTTGCTGAACAACATAGGCACCGCAAATCTCCCATCGGACCTGCTAATGAGTTCGAACCATCTGTCGGAGGAGGAGATTAGCCTCGTCAGGCGCCATGTGGAATCGGCCGTAGCGCTTTTGAGCAAAACCCCCGGCGTCGCCAAGCAGGTGATCGACATCATTGCCTGCCGCCACGAGTGGTTTGATGGGGGTGGTTATCCGAACAGGTTGCAGGGGCCGGCAATCCCGGTGTTTGCCCGAATGGTGGCAATCGCCGAGTGGTTTGATGCATGCACGAGCGACCGGCTACATGCCCCCGCGATTTCCCCGCACGCAGCGCTCCAGCAGCTTTACCGGCAGCGCAATACGCGCTTTCAAGGCGAACTTGTAGAGCAGTTCATTCAAACGCTCGGGGTTTACCCGACCGGAACCCTCGTCGAGCTCACCACGGGCGAGGTCGGGGTCGTGATCAGCCAAAACCGCGTGCGCCAGCTTCGGCCCCGGATCATGGTCATGCTGGGATCGGACAAGTCACATTACAAATCGTATTCGATTGTCGATCTTTTCAAACAGGCGACGGATCAATCGGGTAATCCCTTGTCGATCGTGCGTGCGGTGGACCCCGCTCAGTACGGCATCGAAACGCAACAATTCTTCCTCTCGTCCGTCTGTTCAAAGTTATTGGGTCATTCCCGAGGTAAGTGACCGAAGCGTTGAACCCTATAGCCGCGCGCAGGTTCCCAGACCGTTTATCGCACGCCGCAGACCACGATCGTCTTCCCTTTCACCTGAATAAGATCCTGTTGTGTGAAAATCTTTAATACCCGTCCGACAACCTCCCGTGAACAGCCGACGATACGGCCCAGTTCTTGACGCGTAACACTGATCTGCATCCCATCGGGATGCGTCATCGCATCGGGTTCCTTGCAAAGGTCTAACAAGGTCCTAGCGATGCGGCCCGAAACATCCAGAAAAGCCAGATCTCGTACCTTGCGGTTAGTTTTCAAGAGCCGCGTGGCTATTTGCGTCGCCAGCAAGGGTACGATGTGAGCGTAAATCGCGGGAAAATTACGCAGGCGGTCGTAGCTGACATGCGCTACTTCGCATTTTGTTCTCGCCCGGACAAAAGCGGTCCGCTTTATGTTCTCGACGAAAAGCCCGGTTTCCCCGAAGAACTGGCCGGAATTCAGATAAGCGAGAACGATTTCGTGCCCACGATCATCCTCCAGTATAACGGTTACAGACCCCTTGATAACGTACAGTAGTTCGTCGGCCGGATCCCCGCGTGTTATGATGAGCGCTTTGGCGGAATACTGCGCGCGGCGGCAGTGGCCTAGAAACTCTTCTATCAGTGGATCACTGGTGCGTTTAATGGGAACAAGAATCGACAAGGGTTACCTCACGGTATAGAACGATACGCTCGAAGGTTGTTTAGCAAGGGGCGTGTAAGGGTGTAACCGCGTAAAACGGTTTTAGGCACAATTATCCCGGAAAGCGCCATGCGTGCGGTTATAAGATGGGCGGGAGACGCCTTGTTCGTGGCCGAATCTGGCAGCGGCCACACAGTCGTGATGGACGGCCCGCCGGAGGCCGGCGGCCGAAATGTCGGCATTCGGCCAATGGAGATGGTGTTACTGGGCATGGGAGGCTGCACGGCCTACGATGTGGTATCAATACTACGGAAGGCTCGGCAAGACGTTAGGGATTGTCGAGTCGAGATCGAAGCCAAGCGCGCAGATAGCCCTCCACAGGTATTTACTTCGATCCACGTGCGTTTCTTGGTGCGTGGTAAAGGTTTATTGCCGCAGCAAGTTGAGCGAGCTATTCGGCTGTCGGCGGAGAAGTACTGCTCGGCCTCGACAATGCTCGGGAAGACAGCTGACATTACCCACGAATTCGAGACTGTCGAAGCCGACTAAAACACACTGACTGTTGCGGCGCCGTGTGGGGGATCCCCGATTACTATGTTAGAGGCTCGGTTAGTTAGGCTGACGGCATCGTCACCTTTTTTCCACGCCGTGACGCCCAAATTTATCGCCAAGCCTTCGGCCGCGGGGTCACGATCCCATTCTAGGAGGCTGGATTTATCCATCTCCGCGCGTAGTTTTCCAGCAAGTTGCGTCGCCGATTCGAGACTGGTCTCAGGCAAAACCACGAGTATGCTGTTGCCTTCCCAGTGGCCAATGATGTCTACCCAGCGAAGCCTTTCCTTAAGAAAGCGGGCGGTCTGAATTAGCGCTGTTGTGCGGCCGGATTTGGCGTTTGATTTGTTAGGTGTTGGCTGGCCCAGATTAATCATAAAAACCGCTAAGGCGTTGTTATAGCGCCGGCTTCTCGATACCTCGGAGACCAACTGCGCCATCACCGATTGTTGCGTAAGCAATCCGGTATCCGGATCAGTTTCGTTCAGCGCCGCAGAGATTAAGTTTAAATGCTTGCGTTTTCGAACGATCTCATAGTGGGTGACATCGATGACGCAAGCCACTTCGAACGCCCGCCCGGGTTCCATCTGCACGTGGCGGGCAATGAAATTCAACCAACGTTCTGTGTGGCCGGGCGTGGCAGGGAGTTGATAGGTCTCAACCGTTTTGAATAAGGTGAGGATCCGGTTCACGGGCAGGTCGTCTCGGGATATTCCGATGGTAGATTGGTACGTGACGGCGAGTTGTGAACATAGAGCGTCGTTTGCCCAGATTATCGTTCCGCTGTCGTCGGCGACGAATATCCCGATGGGAAGAGATTCTAGGATTTGCAAAGCGACCGCTGGGGAAATTGGAGTTTCTGCCTGGCTCATTGGGTTCCGTGTGGAGAAGATTGTTATGAAGCGGAGAGGTCGATTACTTGGCGGCAATTTGTGCTTCAACTTTAGTATAGTCCGCGAGTTCCACGCGCAAACGGAGGAGGCCTTACGGCGTTGCGCCGACGCAGTTCAGATAAGCTTCTTCTATGCCGGTGGCGTCGAAGTGCTCGCAAAATGCCGCGGGTGCGCCTTGGTAAAGGATCTGTCCCTGGTGTAATACAGCCATTCGGTCGCAAAGCGCACTGATGTCGGCAAGCATGTGGCTGGTGAAAAACAATGTCAGGCCCTGATCCTTGCGGACCAGCAAATCGCGTTTAAATAATGCACGGGCTTTCGGATCGAGACCGCTCATCGGTTCATCCAGAATAAACAACTCCTTACCGCTCAATAAGGTCGCCGCCAGCCCGAGTTTCTGCGCCGTGCCTTTGGAAAGCTGCCGTACGGGTTGGCGGAGCGCCGCGGGATCGAGGTCGAGGTGAGTCAGGATCTCATCGATCTTACCGATTTGCCATGGCACATGGTGCAGCCTCATCATATAGCGAAGAAACTCATTGCCGGTCGCGAAATTCGGCGGAATGAACTGCTCGGGTAAGAACGCGAGCCGCGAGCGCGCTGCCGGTCTCGCATGCGCGCGGCCGAAGATTTCGATCGATCCGCTATCGATGGCGCAGAGATCCAGGAGACATTTGATTAGGGTGGTCTTACCGGCGCCGTTGACGCCGACCAGTCCCAGGAATTCGCCTTCCCGGACGCCTAGCTCGATGTCCCGGAGGACCGGTTGTTTCCCGAACCGCTTCGTCAGGCCCTGATAGCGGATTGCCAGTCGTTCCACGGTTTTGTCAATGTGGGTAAGCGCCAACTAAGTATAAAAAACCCGCCGGGGCGGCGGGTTCGGAATGTCGATTTGAACTTTTTCTAAAACAGATAATACCCGTTACAATTGACGGGGGCGGCAGGGATATTCCATATCAGGTTCGGAACTGCCCCGACGACACAAGAGGGCGCGCCCTCGGCACCGACCGTAGGAAATATCGTTGCGACCGGAAGCGCCGATCGCAAGATCCCGCTGTCGGGGAAGCTATCGTCCACTTTCACATCATACTCGCGCATGACATTGACCGGCACCTGGTTACCAGTGATGAGGGCCAGGCGAGGGGGACCCGCGGCGACATAGTCAGGGCTGGTGCCGAGCAGTAGAAAACCGTTCCACGGATTGGTCGGTGCGGCGGGAGCGGCGGCTGCGGTATACGCGGCTGCGTTGGCGGCGACGCCTGGATAGCTGCCCTGTAAGAATCCTGCTCCTGCGAGATGCCCCCAGGCGGCAGCCGCCTCGGGAAAGGTGTTGATCACTTGGTCCCCGTTACCGCCCACACCGGCGCCCGGACAATTCGGCGCAGTGTTCCCGATGGTATTACAGGTATTCCCTGGCAGCATATCCCCGGGCACCGCACGATAGCGATCCAGAAACCCATAGTAGGCGGCTTGCACGCCGGATGCTTGATCCGCGAGGTTCCGCACGCGTGCTGCGGTCACCAATTCTTGGCCTTTGAGTATCCCACCGAGTAAAAGCCCGATAATAACCAGCACGATGGCTATTTCGACCAGAGTAAAACCTTGTTGTTTTGCCTTGTTGACCATAAACATCTCCTGCCGTTGAACGAGGTGGTAAGCTTGCATGCAGCGTATGTTCCAGGCTCATATCTTGTTGATATTTATATGTAGAAGTATAATTCAGCATCCCCTATTAGCATACGAATCGTCGCTTCTTCAACAGGGTTGTCGAGTTTTCAACGGGAGATGACTGCACCCTTCAGACGTTTGGATGACCGCCCACGGGTATAACTGCGGATCGAAATCATTTCTTTCCGTTGTCTTGGATCTGGGACTCCATCTGTTTCAAGCGCTTCGTAAGGAACGCAATCTCGCTTGGATCGGTAACCGTGCCGCTGTCGAGCAAGGCCCCGAGCAAGACTTTAGCGGTGTCGATTTCGCCCATGTCTTCGAGAACGAAGATGTGCATCTGCTTGGCCCAGTGCGGCACGCCCTTGCCGGTGGCATGGTTCGCGATTGCCTGGGCGTAACGCAACGCCAGTGGCAAGTCGGTGAGGCGGTGTTTAGCCAGCACCGCGGCGTGCGCGAGCCACTGCCAGCGCCGGTTGGGATCGTCCAGAAACCGCTGGTACACGAATTCGAGCATCTGCCGTTGTTTAGCTGGCGCCGGAACCTCGGCGTACAACCGGCTCGCGGCTAGCAATGGGTATTGGGAGCGCGGGGCAAGCGTTAAAATCGCGTCGAGCCAACCGATGACATGGCCATAGTTCAAATCCCGGAAGGGGATACTAATGCCCGGCTGGTTATCGAAGGCCTGTAGCCAGAGCATGAGCGCGCGTCCGAGTGCTTCCGGCTCCCCGAGACTGGCAACTTTAAAGACGTCGATCCGCGGAGGCGGCGGCAGTGCGCGGGCGATCGCTTGTGAGGGAGACTGTCCAGTTTGCCAGAGGATCTGCAAGGCAAGGCCGCAACACAGTGATAAAAATACCGGCACCGGCACCTCACGCAGTGGACGTTCTCTCGCCATGACACCCGAATCCTAGAAGTTCTTGCGGTACAAGTCGAACAGACCCGCGCCGATGAGCAGCACGAGGTAAATCATTGTTTGTCCGATGATCGCGACAAACTCCGGTCCAGCGGGGGCACCGTAGATGAGCCATTGGCTAGAGGTGTAGCGATCGAGATCGGGGAGCAGCAAGGCGAGGATGTCGATCACGCCACTGATGAACCGCTGCGATGGGGCTGAGGGATCGGCCAGCGGACCGTGACCGATGAGCTGAATCGACCCGATGGTACGGGCGAGGACATAAAAACCGACTACGCTGCTTAAGGCAAGCGTGGCTTGCCGGAAGGTGAATAGGCAGACGATGCTGACACTCGCGACGATGAACAATTCACAGGCGAGGGATAGTACCCAAGGTACGACGCGATGGGAGGGCGAATACAGCAGTAGGCATAATCCGATCAGCGTCGCGACCACTATCGTGACGCCGGAGAAGCCGAGAAGCCTGCCGAAGAAGTAACTTGCTCTCGAGATCGGTAGAGACAGCACGAGATCTAAACTCTTTTCGTGTTGTTCGCGCAGCATGCTCATCGTCACGAAAAGGCTGGTCAGGAGCACGGCGAAGAAACGTAACGCGCTGCTCAGTATACTGACCTTGGTTTCCGCGCTTTCCGTGATCGCGACTTCGCCGATAAATTCGGCGAGGCCGAAAAGCGAAATCAGGGCCGCTAGCACGAGCGAAATGAGTCGATTCTGAATCGCTTCGCGAAGCGTAAACAAGCCGATAGTCAGGATTGCGAGCATAGGCATTTCGGATGTTCGAGCGCTAACCTAATCAGCATCCTGGTTGTGTGCGGAACGCTGATAAATCAAACGACCCTATAATTGAACGGCACTCCGGCAAAACCGTCATTCCGGCCGGAGCGAAGCGGCGAGCCGGAATCCAGTCATTCGTGTACCTTCCTGGATTCCCGCCTCCGCGGGAATGACGGAAATTTTGGACTCCCTCCTTAAGTAAGTGCCATTCACCCTATAATTCTATTCTACCCCTGACGCCGCGCGAATTTCACGTGCCCGCATTCCCAAGACATGTCTCTCGCAAGAACGAGTACCGCATTCTCTCGACGATGCTGTTTCTACTCCATCTCGCCGTGTGGTGGGATTTCGGCAGCTCGAAATCGCGCTCGCTGTTATTGGCGCATGCGGGGGTTTTCCTTATTTGGCAGCCGTTCTGGCGGCTAGAAAAGCGGTTTGATCTAAAAAACACGGTGCTGTTTTCGCTGGTCTCGATCGGTTTGGCGTATTGGTTGGATCGCTGGATATTTTTCTGTTGGTTCGTAGTGCTGATCGGGCTAATGAGCGGACTTCCAGGCTATCGCCGTTCCGGCCGCCTGGTTTATATGCCTATCTTGTTTTTCCTCGTGTCCGATCTGCTCATTGGCTGCGTTCCTCACCTTTTTCGCGTTGAAGCACTGCCGCCTGCCGTGACGACGATGTTTCAATACGGCTTGCTCGCCGTACCCGCATGGGTGTTTATGGCGCCCCCCGATCCGGGAGGCGATGCACCTTCGTATTCCGTCGATCTATTGAGGGCCATCACCGCGTCATTGATAACAGCCATGCTTGCGGTTGCGAGCATAGCGATTACCTACCATCGGGGAGTCGATTATCCTGTCGCCTTGTTTCAATCCTTGCTCGGATTGGCGCTTTTTCTTTTTATCATCAGTTGGCTCTTGTCCCCACGGATGGGATTCATCGGTTTGGCCCAATTGTGGGAGCGTTCGCTGATGAATATCGGCACTCCTTTCGAGCAATGGCTGGCGGAACTGGCGACATTAGCGGATCAGCAGCAGTCCCCGGACCAATTTTTCGAGGTGTCAATTAACAAACTCATCCGCTTACCGTGGTTTAAAGGCGCCGCTTGGGTAACTAAGACGGCGAGCGCCGAGATCGGGCGTGTGTCGGAGCATAGCACGACGTTTAGGGCCGGCGACGTGAGCGTCATTTTGTATGCGCGCCGGCCGATGGGGCCGGGCTTATTGCTACATTGCAAGCTGTTGGTGGAGGTGTTGGTCCAGTTTCACCTTGCGAAACTCCGCGAGCTGGATCTCGCGAATCGTACTCACCTCCAGGCTATTTATGAAACTGGGGCGCGCGTCGCGCACGATATTAAGAATCTTCTGCAGTCGCTGTATACGCTGACAAGTGCCCTGAAGCTCGATGATAACGACGATGAACAAGCCGTACCCGCGCAGCCGCGGACAACACTGATTCTAAAAAAGCAACTGCCGCTTATCATTCAGCGCCTGCAGCGCGCGCTTGACAAGCTTCAAACGCCTGAGAAGGCGGGTGTGAAGCACGTCGATGTGGCGGACTGGTGGCACCAAGCAACCGCCCGCCATGGGCACAACGGCGTTCAGTTTCGAGCAACAATCAGCACGCATACGGCGATCCCAGCCGATTTGTTCGATAGCGTGATCGACAACTTGCTGGAAAACGCCTACGTCAAACGACGTGCGGAAACTGGCATAGAGATCACAGTGATTCTTCAATCGGAGGCGGAGGGTGTTTGTCTGAGGGTGTGCGATCAGGGTAGCGCCATTGCTACAGCCCGAGCCAATGAACTTTTTAAGCAGCCTGTATTATCATATAGTGGACTGGGTATCGGCCTTTACCAAGCCGGTCAGCAAGCGGCACTCTCCGGATACACGCTTGCGCTGAGTGAAAACAAGCCTGGCCAGGTATGTTTCTCGCTGTCCGCCAAGCCTACAGCCTGGAGCTAAAAGCCAAGGCTCGAAAGCAATGAATCCACTTCGTCTTGAGTTGAAACCTTGCTTTCCTCGCCCGCCATGCTGGACGCGGGTCCTGCGGCATGTAAGCCGTTGCTTTTTTTAACACGAGCCTTGCGCCGCGTGCTCGATATTCGGATCAGATCCACTAAACTACGCTCGACTTCTTGTACGACTTCAATGACGCGACGTATGACTTGCCCGGTAAGGTCCTGGAAATCCTGTGCCATTAAGATTTCGGAGAGATTCTTGTGCAGTTTCTGTGAGTCGGCTTTGACCTTAACGATGAAATCCGTGAACGGATGATCGCCTGCACCGGCGATATCGAATTGCGTCGTTTCGCGCGTCTGGCGGCGATGAAGATCTAGGATCTTATCCGCGTTGATCGCCATGGTGTCTACGATGGGCAGCAACTCTTCAACGGCGTTAAGGGTTCGATGCGCTGCTTCCTCGGTCTTTGTGATAACGGCGTTTAGCCGCTCTTTGGCGTCAGGGATGTCAGTCTTGGTAATTCCGATCAAGCGCGCGTCAAGCCTTATAGTGAGCATTGCATTGTGCAACCCGCGCGTGAGTTTACCGATCTCGACGAACAGATTGGCCTCGCGGCTCGCGGCGATCCTCTCCAAGATCCCATTCGCCTTTACATCGTTGCCCTGTTCGAGCGCGGTTACAAGGCTACGTGCCTTACTCAAAAGCGCCTTATTGTTCACGGCGTAGTTTCTTTCCAGTACGCTGTCGAATTGGTTTTAGGCCTTAACGCGTCCCCCATATTTTCTCAATCTTTTCTTTTAGCGTATCCGCCGTGAAGGGTTTTACGATATAGCCGTTGACGCCGACCTGCGCCGCCTCAACAACCTGATCGCGCTTGGATTCGGCGGTGACCATGAGCACCGGCAAAGCGCTTAGATGCGTGTCTGACCGAATCGCTTTCAGTAGATGAAGGCCGCTCATGCCAGGCATGTTCCAATCGGTGATCACGAAGTCAAAACGGCCGCTTTGGAGCAACGGTAGCGCGCAATTACCGTCATTCGCCTCATGGGTGTTCGAAAACCCAAGCTCTCGCAATAGCGTCTTAATGATGCGCCTCATCGTAGAAAAGTCATCTACTATCAGAATTTTCATGTCTTTGTTCATGCATACCTCCTAACGCACCGCGCCGACGATCGCGGCTCCTAAAATCTACTCGTCGTTAAGGCACTCACTCATTCGAGCTCTCAACCTGATCAATGCCTGAGCGTGAATTTGACAGACGCGTGATTCACTTACGCCCAACACTTCCCCAACCTCTCTTAGATTGAGTTCATCGTCGTAATAGAGAGACATGACTAAGCGTTCTCTCTCAGGCAGGCCAGTGATCGCGTTCGCCAGTGCTTGCAGGAAATCTTGGTTCTCCGCGTATTCATGTGGTATCGGAAATTTCTGCGTCAAACCTTCCGTCGTCCCCTCCACTCTCAATGGCACGTCTTCGAAGCTGAATACCTTGTGCGCTGTGGCATCATGGAGGATCTGATAGTATTCATCGAGCGTAATGCCTAGACGCTCGGCCACCTCCGAGTCGCGCGCATCACGCCCTTGCTCTGCTTCAATTTCTTGTACGGCTTTGGCCACCTGTCGAGCCTTGCGGTGCAGCGAGCGGGGGGCCCAGTCGCCTTTACGGATTTCGTCGAGCATCGAGCCACGGATACGGATCCCGGCGTAGGTCTCGAAGCTTGCTCCTTGCGTAGGATCGTAATTTCGCGAAGCTTCCAGCAAGCCGATCATTCCCGCTTGGATCAGATCATCGATTTGCACGCTGGGCGGCAGTCGACTAATGAGGTGATGCGCAATCCGTTTAACGAGCGGGGCGTACCGCGTTATTAGATCATCAGCATATGGCTGGCTGGCGCGTGCTTGAGCGGTTTTCCGGGATGCCAATTGGTTCATGTCCTGCCTCCCCCGGCCGCCTGGCCAGACTGAATAAGTCGTTCAACAAAAAACTCGAGTTTGCCGCTTGCCGCTGTCGGCGCGGGCCATTTATTGGATTGGATGGCAATATTCTTGAATGCCGCCGCGGTGGCGCTTTCTGGATGCGCCTCATAGAGAGCGCGCCGGTGGAGAGCCAGGTTGGTGATGCGATGGTCGTATGGGACCGTACCGATGAGGTCAAGAGCGACGTCGAGGAACTGTTCCGTGATAACTACCAGCTTTTGGAAAAGCACCTGTCCTTCTTGGGCGCTGGGCGCCATGTTCATGAGTACCCGAAACCGGAATAGCCCGTAATCGTTATTTAATATCTTGATAATCGCGTAGGCGTCCGCTACCGAGCTAGGATCATTACAGACAACGATAATGACCTCTTGGGATGCCGTACAAAATCGTATGACGTTATCGGATAACCCAGTGGCTGTATCAATAATCAGTATATCGGTGATGTGAGCGAGCGCGCTGAATGCGTTGACCAGCCCGGCATGTTCGGTGGCGCTCAACGCCGTCATACGTCTGATCCCGGAGGAAGCTGGAATGACGTTAATTCCGTAGGGGCCGCGCAGCACAATATCCTCAATGCCGCAGCTACCCTCGATGACATGCGATAGGTTTAACACCGGTTTAAGATCCAGCAGAACATCGACGTTGGCCAATCCGAGGTCAGCGTCGAGCAGGGTCACGGCCTTCCCGAGGGCGGCAAAAGCGAGGCCCAGGTTGATGGCGACGGTGGTTTTACCCACGCCGCCCTTGCCACTGGTTATAGCCAGGACGCGGATCGGGGATCGATTTCCGGGCCGCGGCGTGTGGCGTAGCACGGAACTAGGCTGCGCCGAAACCATCGCGCATCTCGCCGCGTGATTGCCGTTGATCACATACTTTGTTCAGTCCTTTGAGCATTTGATTTTATAAACAAGGTTCGACAAGGATACCCTCTCAGGGCATTGACTCGGCGGAACGAAGCAAAGAGTGATCCAGTAAACTGTTGCCTGGCATGGCAGGCGTTTCTTCCATAGAGACCAATAAGTTAGTAAACCATAAGGGCGCGCAGGCCCGAGTCAGGCGCGTTCGTGAGCTTGACGGGTCGCGCGTTAATCTCGTTTCATTCGCCAGAATTTCGACGAAGGTACGTAGGCCGCGGATCCCTTCTCGCGGCGCGGTCGCCACACCGTCCGTGCCGGAGTGGATTGGGGACTGCGGGGAGCCGCTTAGCCCACCCTATGAGAACGGCAAATCACCTGGCAAATGTCTGATGTCTTTGGAACGGCACACGGGTGCATAAGATTTAGGCTATTAAAGTAATTTTCCGTAATAACGATAATCGAGATGCCTAAAGGCGGGGTGCTCCGTATTAATCGCGTCATAGCGCGTGGAGAAAATCAAGATGGCAACGGTGTTAACGATCTTGGCGGTCGATGACTCGCGTTCCGTGCGTGACATGGTGTCGTTCACCTTGAGAAACGCCGGCTTTGACGTCATCGAGGCCGTCGACGGTGTAGACGCATTGAATCGGGCGCAGAGCGGTAACGTCAACCTTGTATTGACCGACATCAACATGCCCAATATGGACGGAATCGCGCTCATCAAGGAGTTGCGCAAGCTACCCGGATACCGGTTCACCCCCATCCTGACGCTGACCACGGAATCGTCTACAGAAAAGAAGGCGGAAGGTAAAGTGGCAGGCGCCACGGGCTGGATGGTGAAACCGTTTAATCCCGATCAACTCATCGCCACTATCAGACGGGTGATCGCCTAGCGCGTGTGCCTTCGGGCGCGCTCGCGGCAAATACGGCATACGGCACGGCGGGACCAGCAAGCTAATCAGCAGCGAGCCTCGAGCGTCAAAATAGCGGGGCCAGGGAACTCTTTATGCCGGTAGATTTATCCCAGTTTCACCAAACCTTTTTTGAAGAGAGCTTCGAGGGACTCGGAGTGATGGAGTCCGGGCTCCTAGCCTTGATCCCCGGGAATGCCGATCCTGAATCGATTAACACGCTCTTTCGGGTAGCGCACTCGATAAAGGGTGGTAGTAGCATGTTTGGGTTCACCGCGATAACCGAATTTACCCATGTCATGGAAACCCTGTTGGATAAGGTAAGGTCAGAGGAGTGTCCGGTCACGCAAGGTAGCGTCGATTTACTCCTACGATCCGTCGACTTCCTACGCAACATGCTTGCGGCGGTGAGGGACAACACAGACCACGACGCCGAACGCGGCGGCAGGCTCCGGGAGCAATTGGAAGAGATGATCGAGAACGGCAATCGCGTCACGGCGAGCCCCATTCCTAGAAAAACCGAAGCTGCCGACGCCGGCGATGTCGCGCGCGGGTGGCGCGTCATGTTTCGCCCCCATCGGCACCTATTGACGACCGGGAATGACCCGCTGCCGATGCTCAGGGAGCTGTCCTTACTCGGGGATCTAGATGTGTCGATCGATGTCTCGAAGCTTCCGCGCTTCCAGGATCTTGACCCCGAGGCGTGTTTCCTCGGCTGGGATCTCATGCTGCACGGGGCGATACCGCGTGCGCAGATCGCGGAAATATTTGAGTGGGTAGAGAGCGACTGTGACCTCGAAATAACACCGATTGCTCGGAATACTTTGCAGGCGAATACCCGACCCACCGGCAAGGTTGTTCCGATTCAATCCGCGGATTCTAATTCCGAGGTTAATCGGCTCACCACCTCGGCAGTTGGGCCAGCGCCGAGCGCGGACGAAGGTAATACCGTAGTGGAGCGTAGGAAAAATCCATCGGCGGGGCATGCATCTTCAATCCGTGTCAACATCGAAAAGATCGATGCGCTTATCAACATCGTGGGTGAGCTCGTAATCACGCAGTCGACGCTGAGCCAGATCGGTGAGGACTTCGCGGCCAGCAAGATCGATAAGCTCCGCGATGGTCTGATCCGTTTGGCCCGTAACACGCGCGAGCTCCAAGAGAGCGTGCTCAGGATTCGCATGCTGCCGATCAGCTTCTCGTTTAATCGTTTCCCGCGTCTCGTGCGTGATCTGAGCCAGCAGCTTTGCAAGAAGATCGATCTCACGGTCTCGGGCGAGCAAACCGAGATCGACAAGACGGTCCTCGAAAAGCTCAGCGACCCGCTCGTGCATCTCGTCAGGAACTCACTCGATCATGGAATAGAACTCCCCGAGGTACGCAAGGCGCGCCGCAAAGACGAGACAGGTCACTTGCATCTCCACGCTTATCACGAAGGCGGAAACATCGTGATCGAGGTCGCGGACGACGGCGCGGGGCTCAACAAAGCGAAGATCCTGCAACGCGCGCGTGAGCACGGGATTATCGGCGCGCACGAGGCGCTCGCGGAGGATAAAATCCACGAGCTTATCTTCCAGCCTGGATTCTCGACTGCCGATATGATCACGGACATCTCGGGCCGCGGGGTCGGCATGGACGTCGTCAGACGCAATATCAAGGATCTCGGTGGGAGCATCGAAATCAAATCCGAAGAAGGCCTGGGATCGACCTTTACGATCCGCTTGCCGCTTACGCTGGCGATCCTCGATGGTCAACTGGTTCGGATCGGGCGGCACATTTATATCATCCCGCTGGTCTCGATCGTGGAATCACTCCAAGTCGCTCCGAAGTGCGTCAGCCGGATCACCGGTAAGGGGGAGATCTACAAGCTGCGCACGGAATACTTGCCGATTATTAGGCTTTATGAGGTGTTCAACGTGGTTCCCGATAGCCTGCAGATCGAGAGCGGGATCCTGGTGGTCGTCGAGGGCGATGGCCAACGCGCGGGTATCTATATCGATGAGCTGCTCGGGCAACAGCAGGTCGTTCTCAAGAGTGTGGAGACGAACTATACACGTGTGCAGGGTATTTCCGGGGCAACGATACTCGGCGATAGCACGGTGGCGTTGATCCTCGATGTCCCAGGGGTGGTGGAGTTGTCCAGGAGCCGCGTACCGGTCGGATTTAGAACCGATCCCCGTGAAGCGGTGTTAAGTGCCGCATAGGAGCGAAGCATGAATCTAGAGCAACAGTTAAACGAGACGACCCAGCCTGTGCCTACAGCAGCGAGTCAATATTTGACCTTTATCCTCGCCGGAACGGAATACGGCGTGGATATCCTCCGTGTGCAGGAGATCAAGGGCTGGGATACGGCCACGGAGATCCCCAACACGCCGGAGTACATTCGCGGCATCATCAATCTCCGTGGCACCATCGTGCCCATCGTCGATCTGCGGAAAAAGTTTCATATGGAAGCGGTCGCGTATGGTAATACCACCGTGGTGGTGGTGCTCAAGGTCAAGGGCGCGGGCGGGGAACGTACCATGGGATTCGTCGTGGACGCCGTGTCAGATGTCTACAATGTAACGGTTGACCAGATCAAGGCGGCGCCCGATTTCGGCGCCTCGGTGAGCACCGAATTCGTTAAAGGGCTCGCCGCAGTCGGGGACAAAATGGTGATTCTGCTCGAAATCGACCAATTGGTCGATACCGGCGTCGCGATGGCTGAACATGCCGCTACCCATTAATTAATAAGGCGGATCCCAAACCCGCGGTGATACCTAGAAGTCGTATAAGCCGGTTCGATCCGGAGAGGACATGATCATGAGACTGAAATTCTACGATGAATTAGCCTTTGGGAAGAAGCTATTTATCCTGGCGGTGTTGTTCGCGTTGCCCTCGCTTTATTTTCTGTACGATCAAGCGTCGGGTCAGCACTATACCGTCGCCGGCGGCATCGCTTTCTGCCTGGCCCTGGGCGCGTGGCTGTATTTCCACCTGATCGATATCTTCGTCAGGCCCTTCGAAGGCGCGATCCGGATCCTGGAGAAAGTCGCGAACGGCCAGCTTGACAATGAATTTCCCGTCGACACCCGTGACGAGGTCGGTTGGCTCCTGCATACCATCAAGACCACGCAGAAGGGCTTGGCGGCGTTGGCGGTGGAGGCGCGCTCGGTGGCCCATGCCGTCCAGAAGGGTTCTCAGGAGATCGCCCAGGGTAATACCGATCTGTCCCAGCGCATTGAAGAGCAGGCCGCCAGCCTCGAAGAGACGGCATCCAGCACGGAAGAGCTTACCAGCACGGTGCGCCAGAATGCCGATAATGCCCAACAAGCGAACCGGCTCGCGGTCAGCGCGCGCGAGCACGCGGAGAAAGGCGGGGAGGTGGTCGGCAAAGCCGTGGCGGCGATGAGCGAGATCAATACCGCCGCGAAGCGGATCGCCGACATCATTGGGGTGATTGATGAGATCGCCTTTCAGACCAACCTGCTGGCCCTGAACGCGGCGGTGGAAGCGGCGCGCGCCGGCGAGCAGGGACGCGGGTTCGCGGTGGTGGCCGGCGAGGTCCGCAACCTAGCGCAACGAAGCGCTGGCGCCGCCAAGGAAATCAAGAGCCTCATCCAGGACAGCGTCAGAAAGGTGGAGGAAGGCGCGCGGCTGGTGGACGCCTCTGGGTCGACGCTCGCGGAGATCGTGACCTGGGTGAAGAAGGTCTCGGCCATCATCGCCGATATCGCGGCGGCCAGCCGGGAACAGTCGGCGGGGATCGAGCAGGTGAACAAGGGCATCATGCAAATGGACCAGGTGACGCAACAGGATGCGGCATTCGTGGAGGAGATGGCGTCCGCGAGCCAGTCCATGAACGAGCAAGCGGTACACCTCATCCAGGCGATTCAGTCTTTCAAACTCAAGGACGATCACGCGGCGCAAGCGGTGTCGATGCCGGCGCCCAAGGAAAGAAAGTCCTTAGGGCCCGTGGCCGAGCGGCGTCAATTTCGCCGGCCGTGGAGTGCCGGGAAAAACGAGGCCATGCAAGGGCGGACCGCGGAGAAGAGTGCGGTCAAGCGGGTCGCGGTAGCGCAAGGGAATGCCGAGGGCGGCTGGGAGGAATTTTGACCGTGGTTATTGCTAACAGCTCGGATTAAACCGTGGTCCGAGACCTGACTTCGGCCGCAACGATTCATTGCGAGGGGACGACACCGTGGCGAGAAAGAGGAAGCGTGAGGTTGCAGGATATGAAAGCACCGTCAAGGAGACGTTCGCGGCGGAACAAATCGCGCCGCGCACGGAGGCCCTCGCGGCGGATCGCCTAGCCGCGGGATGCGAATCTCCGGAAGGCCCGCGAACGTACCCGGACCGTCCGCGCAAGCCGAAGCGCGGCCCGCCGCCCGGAGAGGCGCACAACGACACGCTAGCCTCCGCCCCGGCCAGGCCCGTGAATCCGATCCTCGATCTGGGCGAGAGACTCACGATCGCAAAGGCAGGCGAGATCAAGGAACGCCTGGCGGCGTTTCTGCGAGTTCCGGCGGCGTTTTTGGTCGTGGACGGCGCGCGGGTCGCTGCCGTGGATACCGCGGGCTTGCAGTTGCTGACGGTTTTTTGTCATGAGATGCACGAGCGGGGGATCGAGGTGCTGTGGCGAGAAGCAAGCGCGACCTTGCGGCAGGGCGCCGCGACCTTAGGTTTAGTGGAACGCTTGCGGTTACATGAGCTTTAGGAAACCTTCGCCTGCGAGGGGCGCTTGGTAGCGAACCGCGAAGCGCCCAATCCCGGCTCGAGCGATGTGCGCGAGTCCGTCAGTCTACTCCATGTTGCCGTTGCGCAGATCGATGTGACGATGCACGAGGGTGATGCTTCGGTCGCGGTTTTGTCGGGAGCCTTGTCGTCGATCGCCGCCGGCCTCAAGAGCATTGAACAGTGCGCGCAGAAGAGTCCTTCCGCCGGGGAGCCCGCCCAAAAGGGGAACGTGTCGGCATCATGCTCAACTCTGGCTAAAAAGGTCGAAGCAGCGATCATGGCGATCCAGTTCTATGATGCCATGACGCAGAAGCTTACGCACATCTCGGAAAACCTTCGGGTGCTCGCCGATTTTATTGCGGACCCAGGCCGGGTCCGCCTCCCATGCGAATGGCACGACTTGCGGCAGCGGACCCGTGCGCGGTTCACGATGGAGAGCGAGCGGCGGGTATTCGATGCGCTGATGCGCGGGATGCCGATGGAGGAGGCCGTACGCGCGGCCAAACCGGAAGGCGCTGAACCACCGCCCGCGGGCGCTATCGATCTGTTCTGAGCAGCACCAAGATGAATGCACATCCCGCGGCGACCAAGCTGGAGCGGGAGTTCGCGTTCAACGACAAGCATTTCGAGCTGTTACGCGGATGCGTGCGCGAGCACACCGGGATTACGCTCTCCGATGCCAAGCGGGAGCTGGTCTATGGCCGCTTGTCGCGCAGGCTCCGCAACCTCGGGATCGATAATTTTGACGCCTATTGCTCGCTCATTACCGCGGGCGATAAAGACGAGATCGCTCACTTCGTCAATGCCATCACCACCAACCTCACCGCCTTCTTTCGCGAGTCGCATCACTTCGATCACTTGGCCGCGCTCCTGCCGCGCTTAATCGAGAAGAACCAGAGCACGCGGCGGCTGCGCATCTGGTCGGCGGGCTGTTCGACCGGGGAGGAAGCGTATTCGATCGCCATCACGGTACGAGAAACGATTGGCCATCCACCCGGCTGGGATGTGAAGATCCTGGCGACGGATATCGATTCCAATGTCCTCACGGCAGCCGCGAACGGGGTTTATCACCCGCAGCGGGCGGACGGGTTGTCCCGGGAGCGTTTGAGCCGTTGGTTTCTGCGCGGCAAGGGGAAGAATGCGGGGATGCTGCGGGTGGTCCCCGATCTTCAGGATCTCATCTCCTTCCGGCAGCTTAATCTCATGCGGCCGTGGCCGCTCCGCGGCCCTTTCGATGTTCTCTTTTGCCGCAACGTCGTCATCTACTTCGGCAAGGAGACCCAACGGATGCTGTTTAACCGCTTCGCCGACGTGCTGGCGCCGGACGGGACTCTTTTCATCGGTCACTCGGAGTCCTTGTTCAAAGTCAGCGAGCGTTACAAGCTCTTGGGCAAGACGGCTCACCAAAGGATCATGTGATATGCAACGATTCACACCGGGTAATAGTCGCTGGCTGCCCGCCGCGCTGCCTGGATTTGCGCACATTAACCGCTACTGGGACAGATCGCGCGACCGGTTCGCCGCCAAGATCCTGCCCGGCGAATACTATGTCACACGCAATGCAGAGCTGATCGCCACCGTCCTCGGATCATGTATCTCGGCCTGCATCCGCTGCCGTTCGACCGCGATCGGCGGCATGAACCATTTCATGTTGCCCCAGGGCCGCGCGGATGGCGACGGCACGTGGGCCGACACGGCGGTCAACGCGGCGACGCGATACGGCAATTATGCGATGGAGCACATGATTAACGACCTCTTGAAAAACGGGGCAAGCCGTAAATACCTCGAAGTCAAGATCGTCGGCGGCGGCCGCGTCTTGAAACAGATGAGCGATGTGGGAGAGCAGAACATCGAATTTGTCAGAGCCTATTTGCAGGCGGAAGGTCTCACCGTCAGCGCCGAGGACGTCGGCGATATCTATCCGCGCAAGGTGTACTACGATCCCCGCAGCGGCAAGGTGTCCGTGAAAAAACTACGCTCGCTGCACAACGATACCATCTTCGAGCGGGAGAACCAGTATCGGAGTCATATTGAAATCGCTCCGGTGGGCGGTGACGTTGAGTTGTTTTATGGGGCGATTCGATGAGCAAGATACGGGTGGTGGTGGTCGATGACTCGGCGGTGGTGCGCAAGGTCTTAGCCGCAATCCTAAACTCGGACACAGGCATCGAGGTCGTCGGCGTGGCCTGCGATCCCTATCTGGCGCGTGACAAGATCAAAAAGCTCGATCCGGATGTCATCACCCTCGACGTGGAAATGCCGCGCATGGACGGGGTCACGTTTCTCAGAAATCTCATGCGCCTGCGGCCCATGCCGGTGGTGATGGTATCCTCGCTTACCAAAGGAGGGGCGGAGATCACGCTCGAGGCAATGGAGGCCGGGGCGGTGGATTTCGTCACCAAGCCATCGCTGGATCTCACTGATCCGCTCGCGAACTACGGGGAAGATTTGATCGAAAAGGTTAAGACCGCCGCGGTCGCCCGGGTCCGGCGTTATACCCGAGACGTTGCCTTGCCCGAGGTCGCGCCAAAGTACAGCGCCGACGCGGTATTGCTAAAAAAACCGGCAAGGAGGCCTTTCAAGACCGGCGAGAAAATTATCGCGATCGGGGCCTCAACCGGCGGCACCGAGGCCATCAAGGAGATCCTTGCCGAGATGCCGGCCGATGCTCCGGCCATCGTCGTTGCGCAACATATTCCCGAAGCGTTCAGCGGTCCGTTCGCGCAGCGGATGAACAGGATCTCGGCTATGACCGTACTTGAAGCCGAGGACGGTCAGCGGATCGTGCCGGGCCACGCCTACATTGCTCCAGGCAGCCACCATCTCCTGGTGCAGCGGGACGGGGCGCGCTATGTGTGCCGTTTGCACGACGGCCCGGCCGTCAACCGGCATCGGCCTTCGGTCGATGTGCTTTTCCGCTCGGTGGCGCAGCAGGTGGGTGCTAATGCGGTGGGTGTGATCTTAACGGGGATGGGAATGGACGGCGCGCTGGGGTTGAAGGAATTGCGCGACAGCGGAGCGCCGACGCTCGCCCAAGATGAGAACACCTCCGTGGTCTGGGGCATGCCAAGCGAGGCGGTAAAGCTCGGTGGTGTCGATCATATCCTGCCGTTACAGCATATCGGTGCCGAGACATTGCGGTTGGTTAAGCAACTTTGATGCATGGAGCGCGGGCGTTGCGTCCGTCCGAAGTGCCAGCGAATACGCAGACAAAAGGGAAACGTTTCTACTGGTTAACGCCCCACCCTGCGGCTCGAGGTTCAGGGAGACCCATCGGTCCGCTTGCATATGTTTGGCGGTAGCGGCCAGACTCGTATGACCAGTCGAGGTTGCCGCGCATCCAGTCGCGCAGGCCGGCGATGAACCGCTGAACCACACCGTCGATTGTGGGGCCGAAGCTCGGTAGCCGGGCTTCCAGGGCTATAAAACGCTTGACCTCGCGCTCGATGAGCCGCGCTACCCGGTCCACCGCCGCCTGGAGGGGGATATCCTCCTGGTTCTGGAGGATCAGCGCGAGGTTGTGCATGTCCTGGTGGGCGAGTTCCTTCGCACAGGAGAACAGGTCGTTGCACCACAAGACGACGTCGCTGGTGATCAGCATGAGCCGCTGAAAGCACGGGTGCTTACGCACCACGAGTGGAAGGGTATCGCCCTCGGTCACATCGATGAAATCGAGAACGATATACATGGCGCCCGCGTAAGGACGCATCCGGATATAGGTTGCCGCGTCCGGCCACGTCTCGAGCTCGCGGTTCTTGGCCTCCCAGACCGACGCCTCGAAATACTCGGCGATACTCACGGCGAAACGGTCCATCCATGCCCGCGACATGAGGGCCTCGATGCGGCCGCGGAGATCGTATAAAGCGTAGATCAGGGCCACATCCGGCCGGTCAGGCCGGGGGCGTGACAGTGTACGCAGGTTTTCAGGCCCTTTGCCCGAAAGCACCTCCAGGCACTGGGCTTGCAGCGCGGCCAGGCGTTCCGGCCGTTTGCCGATCTCCGCCTCATCGCACTCGTCATCCAGCATGAAAACCCAGGTGAACCAGTCCGTGATGATGGCAAGCGGGTCGCGGGGAGAACGGGGATAGGTCCGCGCGGCCAGACTGCCAACCATTGCGTCCTGAAGGCGGGCGATGGCCGCCTCGCCCTTCACCAAGCCGAACCGCCGCGCCCACGCGAGGGTATGCTCGCGTACGGCCTCGCGATGGGGGTTCACGGCTGAAGGGAACGGGCAGAAAATCGTGGGGAGAGTTATGTCTTCAATGGTCATAGCGATTGTTTCGACACGTTTTCATCGCGGCGCGGGTAGTCAGCGAAGACCCGGGCGCGCCCGCGTCCCGCCCGCTTTGCCTGGTACATCGCCTGGTCGGCGTTGGCCATGATTTCCTCGGCACTGCTCCCGTGGTGGGGCAGGAGCGCGATGCCGATGCTGGCTCCGATGCGGTAACTCGTGTTGCCGTAGACGAAAGGGGCCTCCGCCAGGCGCTCGTTGAACTGGCGCGCGAAGGTCTCGGCGCCTGAAGCGTCGGTGTTCGGGAGGAGCACGGCGAATTCGTCACCGCCAATGCGGGCCACGACGTCCGATTTCCGGGCGCGCGAGTTTAACTCCTCGCCGATCATGCGCAACAGCGCGTCTCCGCCGGCATGGCCGCTGGTGTCATTAATCTCCTTAAAGTGATCTAGGTCGAATAGCAGGAGCGACCCCGTGACCCGGGTACGGGCCACCTCGTCATAGGTGCGGGTGAGATCCTCGAGGAAGCGATGGCGATTGCAGAGGCCAGTCACGGTATCGTGATTGGCGAGCCACCGCATCCGCGACTCCGCCTGCACCCGCTCGCTCACGTCGAGGCCGACCGAGACCACGGCCGCGTCGTCAGTGTGTTCGCCGTGCAGCCGCGTATGCACCCACATCACCTGGTGCCGGGTGCCATCCCGCCCCACGAGGTCGTGCTCGTGGTCGGCACGCCGCTGTCCCCTGGCGTAGAGATTGTCGAGCTTGCTCAACACCTCCTGATGCGCTTCAACATCCGCAATGAGATCTACGAAGCGCCTGCCCTGGAGCTTCACCGTGGAGAACCCCGTGACCTGGGCGGCAAATTTGTTGGCCATTTGGATGATTCCGTGGTGATTCTGCGTGACCACCAGCACCTGAGCGGCGTCCAGGACCCCTTGCATAAGATCGCGATCTTCGGCGAGCTCCCGGTTCTTCGCGGAAAGTGCCTGGCTAGCCTCCTCGAGCTGGTGCGAGAGCGTCAACGCCGTGTCGTACAAGAGGTCTATCTCGTCACGGAAGGATACGGCCTTTTGCTGTACCGCCAGCCGTTCGCGGGCCGCAAGGTGCTCCCCTTGCGCGAGCAGTGGCAGCGTTTGGGCGAACCACCGCAGACGCCCGCTCAGCACGCGAACCAGATAAAGAAGGAGCAACTCTCCCACCGCCAGCGCACCGGCCGCGGTGAACAGTCCCTGGCGGGTCGCGCGCTCGATCTCGGCCAGACGCGCGCTCACGTCCGAGATGAACAGGATGAAGCCCGGCTCGGCGGGGATGAATTCAGCCAGCGGGAAGCGCTGCACCTCGAAGCTAGCCCCGCGCGACTGTAACAACCGGCCGCCGTCCAAGTCAGTGGGGTCGGGGTACCGTGCGCTCAGCTTCTCCAAGAACGGGTTCAGCCGGTCCGCATCGGTCAGGGCTGGGACCGCGGATGCCCAGCGGCGCAGGAGGGCGCCGCTATTACCCGCGGCTGGCACGACAATGGCGATGTCCGTCCCGGTCAAGGCCCGGAACTCGATAACCAGATCCGCGATCGATTGGCCGAGCCCCATGACGCCGATGTCTTGCCCCCCGGCGAGGACCGGTACGAAGGCGTGCAAGAGGCAGAGCGGCTCGCACCACAAGAAAGTCGCCGGGCGTTCCTCGCTATGGACCTGCGCCAGCGCTGCCCGCAGCCGCTTCTCGGGCAGCTCCGGAGCCTCGGCCGGGGTCCACCGCCACAGCCGCTCCCCGCCGCGGGTATAGAACTCTATGCGTTGCACGTCCATCTCGTAACCGAGGCTCGCGAAACGCGTCTCCATCGCTGCCGCCGAATTTTTGCCGGGGTTGCCACGCTTGAATGTCGCGACCACGTTTTCCATCGACACGATCGTGCCGCCCAAACGTACCAACCGGTCCGAGATCCCGGCGAACAATCCCGACATCTGCCGGCGGAAGGAC
Organism: Pseudomonadota bacterium; assembly: GCA_030859565.1. Taxonomy (NCBI): domain Bacteria; kingdom Pseudomonadati; phylum Pseudomonadota; species Pseudomonadota bacterium. Next base: position 4,349 of record JALZJW010000029.1, on the reverse strand, counting down.
TGGACTTCGGCCTCTCGTTGCGCGTGGTACCGGTGCATTAGGTGGGAATCGCTCAGCCAGTAAAACGCGGCGCACAGAGCGGCCAACAGGCAGCTCATCCACAGAAAGGCCTTCCATTGCAGGCCGACGAAGCGTCGGTTCCGGCCTGAATTACCGCGGCTATCGATCGATGGTCCGCCCATCGCTTAGGAACGGCTAGAATCGGTACGAGAACATCAACGTGAACAGGTCCCAGTGCCCGTCGCTCACCTCGCGCACCCGGGCGGGGTCGTTGATGCCGGGGTTATCGATGGGTGACAGCCAGGCGGTGCCGTGGATATTGTGATATTCCGCGGCCACGAGCCAGTTCTGGGCGAATTCCCAGCGCAGACCGAAGGTCAAGTCCTTGGCGAAGAAGCGGTGCCGGGGCAGCCCGAAGCCCCGCGCCGTTGCGCTGCCGTCATGATCGTCGGCATTGGCAAACAGGGCGTCGTAGCGCGCGAACGCCGACCACTCGGGCGCGAACCGGTACTGGGCCTGCAGGTAATAGCTCTCGGCCGTGTTGTTCACCAAGAACTCACGGGCCACGGGGTCGGGCGGAAGGCCCGGGAAGATTCCGCTGCGGTCGATATTGAGTCGCACGTATTCCCCCGTGAAGCTCCATTTCTCCAGGTTGACCTGTGCCGACACGAGCGGCGCAAAAATCTTGACGGCTCCGGGCAAGAGATCGGGCGAATCGGGCTCGAATTCGGGGTCTAGGTCCACGACCGTAAACAGCAGGCGGAACCGGCCTTCCTGCCATTCGTAGCCCGCCCGGCCGATGAACAGGGGCCGCCCGCCCAGAGAGCCTCCCGGGGTCCCTGCGAGAAACTCGGCGGCGGTGTCCAGGTTCGGCTCTGAGACCAAAAATTCGGCAGTGAAGGTGTGGTCCCCCAAGCCCCAGCGTCCGTAGAGGATACCCCCATCCGAGGACAGCTCCGGTGAACGCAGCCCCAAGGAATCGAAATAAATAGACTGGGGCAAGAGCACGCTAGGCCGGGTCCATATGGCGTCGCGCGCCTCGCTATAGAGGCCAAAGGGGTTCTTCACGCGCCCGGCCCGGACGCCGAGCGTCACGCTCTCCCCGATCGGCAGGCTATAGTCGACGTTCGCGTAGTCGAGACGGAAGTCCTCCTCGTCCGAACCCGCGGTGTCGCGGTAGATGCCCTGCGCGGCGACAAGAAGATTCGGCCAGGGGTGTCCTAAGACGTTTATACCGAGCTCGTGGAACTCCAGGCTGCCCGCCCCCTGGCTGTTGCCGAAAAAGTTATTGGCCGAGGTGTAGGTGTAGCCCTGGCTCAGAAAACCGTGAATTTGCCAGTCGCCGAAACCGAGGTCAATAGCGCGCGCCCCCAGCGGGTGGCTTAACAGCGCGACGGCAAGGGCGGCCGCGGCGCCGGAATGGTATTGCGGGTTGACTATTGGAGTATACATGTGGTCGCCTATTCCTCTAAGTAACCGATACCGCCCGGTGCGGCTTCCACCCGGCTGCGCATTTCATCCACACCTTGCACCACCGCGGGAGGTACGCCGGTCCCCGAGTACACCATGCGGTCCCAGGTGGAGCGGAGTTGATAGGGATAGACGCCCAGTACCTCCTTCGTAAACCGGATGTGGAGTGCGTGCCGATCGGGCAAGACGAAAACCCGGACCGGCGTGCCGTCCGGCCACTTGGTCTGGCGCACGAAGAAGATCGCCCGCAACTGCTCGCGGTCGAGAGGCGGGTTGGAATAATTCGAGCCGGTGTACGGTCGTACGGTGGAGTCAGCGCTGGCCGGGCCCGCCGGCCAGAGCAGGAGCGGCAGGAGCACACCTAAAAGACAGCGCGCGAGTGCAGCCCGCCGCCCACGCCTCGCGTCGAAGCACGCGACACACTTTATTCGCAGATAGAAACCTGACATCTCCCCTCCCATGTCCCCGCGCAATCATAGTGTAGCACGGGGTTCGGTACTTAACCTGCGGAAACTGCGGTCGAATATCGTCTCCGCATGACGCGCTGAGACCCTTCCCCGGATATAATATCCCGTGACGTGCTGTGCCGAGACCTGGACCCATGTATATCATGGTACGCTGGGCCAGCGGCCGGGGAGGACTCCATCCGCGTCAGCTCGAAGCGATGTTTGCGGACGGCGCCGGGGCAGGGTACAAGAAGCAGTGGGCGTGATGAGACTGCGTGAACGCCGTGGCCGGCGGGTACTCACGCCGGCAAGGAGGAAAGGCCTTGGGACAGCGCGGATGAAAGTAGCATCCCGCGGGCGGGTCGGCGGGGGAGGGCAGTGTCCCGCCGAGGCGGACCGTTTCGCGTTGGGCCACTGTATCGATGTGCGGTACAGCCGCGAGCAGGGCTTGCGTATACGGATGCTTCGGGTTCTCCAAGACCTCATCGGCGCGGCCTTGTTCCACGATGCGTCCAAGGTACATCACCGCGACGTAATGGGCGAGATACTCGACGACGGCGATATTATGGGTAATGAAAAGATAGGAGAGCTTAAGCCGGTCTTGCAGGTCTTTGAGCAGGTTCAGGATCTGCGCCTGCACGGAGACGTCGAGCGCGCTCGTTGGTTCATCGCAGACGATGAGCTTGGGTTCCACCGCTAGGGCCCGCGCGATGCAAATCCGCTGGCGCTGCCCGCCCGAGAACTCGTGAGGATAGCGGTGTTTGGCGTCGGGATGGAGTCCGACTTGTTGCAGTAGCTCATCGATACGCCGCTCGCGCACTCGGCCGCCGGTGTTCTGGGCGAGCATGCCTTCTTCGATGATCTCGGCGACAGTCATGCGCGGGTTCAGCGAGGCATAGGGATCCTGGAAAATGATCTGCATCTCCCGCCGCCGCCGCCGGAGCGCTTCCCCGCTGAGCGAGCGCAGGTCCTCGCCGTCGAAGCATAGGGCCCCCGAGGTGATGGGCGCCAGCCTCAGGATCCCTTTGCCCGCGGTGGTCTTCCCGCAGCCGGATTCGCCGACCAGTGCGAGCGTCGTGCCCCGCCCGATGCTGAGTGACACCCCGTCCACGGCACGCACATAACCCACGGTGCGGCGCATGAGCCCGCGCCGGATGGGGAAAAAGATCTTGAGATCGTTGACTGAAAGCATCGCCGGGCCGAGGTCCGAGAGGCCCTGTAAACCCGTGGCCGGCGCCCTCGCGGTCGCCATCGACGGGCGTTGATTGGGCGCGGATGCGGCCGTGTAAAGGAGGCAGCGAACCGTGCGCCCGCCGTCGATCGCCGCTAATGCTGGAACGGATTGACGGCACTCATCCCATGCGTATCCACAGCGCGGTGCGAAACGGCAGCCCGTGAAGCGTTGCGTTAACCGGGGCACGGCGCCGGCAATCACCGCCAGCTCCGTACCGCGCTTCGAGATTGCCGGAACGGAATTGAAGAGCTTCTGGGAATACGGGTGGGCGGGGGAATGAATAAACAACTCGCGATCGGCCTGCTCGACGATCTGCCCGGCATACATGACCGCGACACGGTCCGCGACCTGGGCGACGACACCGAGATCGTGCGTGATGAGCATAATCGCCATGCCCCCGTCTTTTTGTAGCGCCTTCAATAGATCGAGGATCTGCGCTTGAATGGTGACATCGAGCGCGGTCGTCGGTTCGTCTGCGATCAAGAGATCCGGGGCGGCGCTGATCGCGATGGCGATCATGACCCGCTGTTTCATGCCGCCCGACAACTGATGGGGGTAATCGCCTAAGCGCCGCTGCGGGTCCGGGATCCCCACGGCATCGAGTAATTCGAGCGCGCGCGCCTCGAGCGCCCGGCCGCGCAGTCGCCCGTGCCGCGCGAGTGTTTCGGTAATTTGCGCTCCCACGTTCATGACCGGATTGAGCGAGGTCTGGGGCTCTTGGAAAATCATGCTGATCCGTGCACCGCGGACAGCGCTCATCTCGGCCTCGGTGCGTTGCAGCAAATCCTGCCCGCGGAGCCGGATCCGGCCCGAGACGATGTGTCCGCCGGGAGGTAGCAATCTCAGGAGGGAGAGGGCCGTCATCGACTTACCGCATCCCGATTCACCGAGTAATACGAAAGTTTCGCCCTGATCGATGTGGAAATCGATGCCATCGACGGCGCGTACCGAACTCGGTCCGGCGCCGATCCAGGTGCGCAGGTCTGAAACTTCGAGCAGGTGGGGGGTCATGTGTCGAAGAGCGTCACGACCCGCTCGGGCGTCATCATCACTCCATGGACTCAGAGATTGTGAATAAATCTACTGCGCATCCCGATCGCAGCGTCGCGTGCTCGCTCGCTCCTCGCCTATCGAGTTGATATGTCTCGTCGCTCGCTCCGCGGCTCCTGGCGCTCGGGGCTGCTCGTGACGATTTATTC
>JALZJW010000028.1 GCA_030859565.1 Pseudomonadota bacterium | reverse complement strand
GACGCTTACCCAGCCGCTGATCATCGGCGCGATTCACCGCGCTTATCTGGAGGCCGGCGCCGATATCTTGGAGACCAATACCTTCAATTCCACCGCTATCGCGATGGCAGACTACCGGCTGGAATCTCTTGCTTACGAGTTGAACTACGCCGGAGCGCATCTGGCGCGCGCCGTCGCCGACGAGCTCGAAGAAGCGAGCCGCCCCCGGTTCGTCGCCGGCGTGCTCGGACCCACGAATCGCACGGCCTCGATCTCGCCGGATGTCAACAATCCGGCTTTCCGAAACACGACCTTCGCCGAGCTGGCCGAGGCGTACACGGCCGCTATCCGGGGCTTGCTCGATGGCGGCGCCGATATGCTTTTGGTTGAGACCGTCTTCGACACCCTCAACGCCAAAGCGGCCTTGTTCGCCATCGACGAGTATTTCCAGAACCACAACCTCCGCGTTCCGATCATGATTTCGGGAACCATCACCGACGCCAGCGGGCGCACCTTGACGGGCCAGACCACTGAGGCATTCTGGAATTCGGTCGCACATGCAAACCCGCTCACGGTCGGTTTGAATTGTGCGCTCGGCGCTACGGAGTTGAGGCCCTATGTCAAGGAGCTGGCGAGAGTCGCCGGCACTTACGTCAGCGCCCATCCCAACGCGGGCCTGCCGAACGAGTTCGGCCAGTATGACGAAAGCCCCGAGTTCATGGCCGGCGTACTGCGGGAATTCGCCGAGAGCGGATTCCTGAACATCGTCGGCGGCTGCTGCGGCACGACGCCGGCGCACATCCGAGCGATGGCGGAGGCATTACGCGATCTCCTGCCGCGCCGCGTCCCGGAGATCCCCCGCCACTGCCGGCTGAGCGGTCTGGAACCGCTGACGATCGGAGCGGAGGTGAATTTCGTCAATATCGGCGAGCGCACCAACGTTACCGGCTCACCGAAATTCGCCGCGCTGGTGCGAACGGGCGAGATCGATGCCGCGGTGCAGGTGGCGCGGCATCAGGTGGAGAACGGCGCTCAGATGATCGATGTCAACATGGACGAAGGCATGCTCGATTCCGAAGCCTTGATGATCCGGTTCTTGAATCTGATTTCCGCGGAGCCCGAGATCAGCCGCGTGCCGGTGATGATCGACTCCTCCAAATGGAGCATCATCGAAGCGGGACTCCGGTGCCTGCAGGGAAAAGGTGTGGTCAACTCGATTAGCCTGAAAGAAGGCGAGGAGCGCTTTGTCGAGCATGCGCGCTTGGTGCGCCGTTATGGCGCGGCGGTCGTCGTCATGGCCTTCGATGAGCGCGGGCAAGCCGATACGGCCGAGCGAAAATTCGCGATCTGTAAACGCAGCTACGAAATCCTCACTGAAAGGCTCGGGTTTCCGCCGGAAGACATCATCTTTGATCCCAACGTGTTAACGGTGGCGACGGGGATGGAAGAGCACAACGATTATGCCTTGGCGTTTTTCGAAGCCACGCGCGAGATCAAACATCACCTCCCCCATGCGCTCGTCAGCGGCGGGGTAAGCAACGTCTCGTTCTCGTTTCGCGGTAACAACCCGGTACGGGAGGCCATGCACACCGCCTTTCTGTATCACGGCATCAAGGCTGGGATGGACATGGGGATCGTGAATGCCGGGCAGCTCGGGATCTACGAGGACATCCCCCGTGAACTGATGGAGAGGACTGAAGATGTCCTTTTGAATCGCCGTGCCGACGCCACCGAAGCCTTAGTCAAACTTGCCGAAACCGTCAAGGGCGAAGCGAGGGAAAAACACGATGATTCCGCCTGGCGTAACCAGAGAGTGCAAGAACGCCTGGTGCATGCTCTCGTCAAAGGGATCACCGATTACATCGAAAGCGATACGGAAGAAGCGCGGCAAGCTCATGAGCGCCCGCTGCAGGTCATCGAAGGCCCGCTCATGGACGGCATGAACGTGGTCGGTGATCTCTTCGGGGCGGGCAAGATGTTTCTACCCCAGGTCGTCAAGAGCGCCCGCGTGATGAAAAAAGCGGTCGCCCACCTCGTGCCTTATATCGAGGCGGAAAAACGCGCCGGCGGCGTCATTCGGAATAACGGCAAAATCATCATGGCCACCGTCAAGGGTGATGTGCACGACATCGGCAAGAATATCGTGGGCGTCGTCCTCCAATGCAACAACTTCGAGGTCATCGATCTCGGCGTGATGGTTCCGGCGGAAAAGATCCTCGAGACCGCTAGGCAGGAGCACGCCGATTTTATCGGCCTGAGCGGCCTCATCACGCCATCGCTCGATGAGATGGTGAACGTCGCCAAGGAAATGCAGCGCCAAGGCTTCACGATCCCCCTCCTCATCGGCGGCGCCACGACCTCACGTACGCACACGGCGGTCAAGATCGCACCGAATTACCAACAGCCCACGGTCCATGTGCGCGATGCCTCGCGCGCGGTCGGAGTCGCCGCGAAGTTGATGAGCCAGGAACTGCGTACTGAGTTCGCCGCTAAAATAAATCAGGAATACGAGGAAGTGCGCGAACGCCATAAGGGACGTCAAGCGCGCACTGAATGGGTAAGCCTCGCCGCGGCAAGGCAAAATAAACTCGCGGCGGATTGGCGCTCGTACAATCCTCCCGCACCAAAGCAACTGGGAGTTTTGGTGTTCGCGGATTACTCCTTGGAGGAGCTGAGCCACTACATCGATTGGACGCCTTTCTTTATCGCCTGGGAGCTTGCGGGACGTTATCCGCGGATCTTGGACGATGTCACCGTCGGCGATGCGGCGCGTAGGCTTTTCCGTGACGCCCAAGTGATGTTAGCGCAGCTCATCGAGGAAAAATGGCTGCGCGCATCCGGTGTCGTCGGCTTATTCCCCGCGAATACCGTGGGCGAGGACGACATCGAGATCTATACCGATGAGACTCGTTCCGGGGAGCTCACGGTGATCCACTCCTTGCGGCAACAACAGAAACGGCCGCCGGGACAGCCTAATCTCGCGTTGGCCGATTTCGTCGCGCCGAAGGAAACCGGCGTCGCGGATTATATCGGCGCCTTCGCGGTCACGGCCGGCATCGGCATAGAGGAAATCATCAAGCGCTTTGAGGATCAACACGACGATTATTCGTCCATCATGATTAAGGCATTAGCGGACCGTCTGGTCGAGGCCTTCGCGGAGCGGTTGCACCAATGCGTGCGCAAGGAATTTTGGGGTTACGCGCCCGAGGAAAGCATTGACATCGAGGGACTGATCAACGAAAGCTATCAAGGGATCCGTCCCGCGCCCGGCTACCCGGCCTGTCCCGATCACACCGAAAAACCCTTGCTATGGCGGCTGCTCGATACCGAAGAGCACACCGGGATCCACCTCACCGAAAGCTACGCGATGTACCCGATGGCCTCGGTAAGCGGCTGGTATTTCTCCCATCCACAGGCGCGTTATTTCGGACTGGGACCGATCAACGAAGACCAGGTCCACGACTATGCAAGGCGGAAAGGTATGGACCTTAAAGCGATCGAACGTTGGCTCGGGCCGAGCTTGGGTTATGAGCCCAATGAATAGGGTTTGCCATCCTTCAAGACGGCGTTGCGCCCGGTGCGTCACGGCGGCTACGTTATCAAGATCACGGCCGCGGAGCCGCTACAGCGCCAAGTCACGGCGCATAACAAGCGCCGGCGTATCCAACCGACCATCGCGAGGGAAATCACCATGGAGATCGCAGGCTACGTTTTGCTCACCGCGGCCGTTACCGTTTTCATCTACGGCGCCCTCGCTTATAACCGCTTCGTGATGCTGAAGCACAACGTCCTTAAGGCATGGGGAAACATCGATGTGCTGCTCAAACAGCGTCACGACGAGCTGCCAAAACTGGTCGCGCCACCTGCAAGGAATACATGAAGCACGAACAAGATACCCTGCGCAAGGTCGTTGAGGCGCGAAGTATGGTTGCCGCGGCACGTGAAGCCACGGATATTCCCGCCCTCGGGGCCGCGGAGAAGCTGTTGCGCTCCGGTCTTGGGCAACTCTTCGCACTGGTCGAGAACTACCCTGATCTTAAAGCCAACGAGACCTTTCACCACCTGCAAAGCCGCATCACCGGCCTGGAGCACGACATCGCCGATCGGCGCGAGTTTTATAACGACGCGGCGAACGTTAATAACGTCGGCATCGAGCAATTCCCCGACTTGTTCATCGCGAAGCTATTCGCCTTTCGAACGCACGAGGTACTGCTCTTCGAGACCGCGGAAAAGACAGACGTCGATCTTCGCGTTTTATTTCAAACCTTTAGTCAATCGTGATATTTGGCCCGTGGTGGCGAGATTTCGGCCACGGCTTGATTTCGGCAAGCTACGTGGCCTTGCTCGCGGGTGCGTGGTGTGCGCCAGAGCCCATGGTTCGATTAGTGTTGCTTGGGGCGATTGTGATCGCGAGCCTGTGGGCATGGTTAGGAGCCTATCGGCGCTACCACCTCATCACCGACACGCCAAGCTCGGCCATCCGGAGCGCAGCGCAGGGCTACACCGAACTCTACGGCCGCTGTGAACCGCATCCGGGCACCCTCCCGATTGGCTTTAGATCGGGACCGCCGTGCGTATGGTATCGCTACAACGTCCAGCGCCAACGCGGAAGTTCTTGGACACCGCACTCACACGGTCAGAGTACGGATACTTTTGTTTTGAGCGACGGAACTGGTCAATGCGTCATCGATCCCGACGATGCGGAGGTAGTTACGACGCATAAATCGAGCTGGCGGGAAGGCGATTTTAACCTCGATGTGGAATACCTGGCGCCTGGAGATAATCTATACGCACTCGGAGACATCGTAAGCATCGGTCATCATTGCACGTCGACGGAGCGTAGTCATGAGGGAAGTCTATTGTTACGCGAATGGAAACAAGATCGGGAAGGGCTGACGAAGCGTTTTGATAGTGACGGCGATGGACAGATCAACCTCCAAGAATGGAACCAAGCGCGAGTAGCGGCGGAAGATCAAGTGGATCGCGAGCGCATCGACCGGCCTAACGGCTCACTATTAATGCGCTCACCGGAAAGTGGACGACCGTACTTGCTATCGAATCGAGACCCCAAGGACCTCGCCACTCGCTACCAAAGGTGGTCTTGGTTGCATGATCGTGTTCGCGGGCACGAGCGTAGCGGCGCTCGTTTACAGGTTCTCATGATGCGAGGTCTTGCCGCCAAGGTTACACACGCGTTTGGTTACGTTTTTGCTTTACTCTTGGTAACCATTGCTTCGGGTTCCCGAGCTTGGGAGCCGAACATCCAAGGTATCTAATTCGACAATAACGGAGCTACTTATGAACGATCAGTTAGGGCCCTCGCAGACATTCGAAATCTGGTGGACCTCGGAAATCGACGGCGCCTATCGCCGTTGGATCGTACAGCAGCCGGAAGGATCCGCGCTTTCGGACTTCGACGCGCGCCGCTCCTTTGCTCACGAAGCCGGGCTGCTACCCGCATGGGCGCGATAGGCTCATCCCTTACTTACCCGAGACCCGTTGCTACTGTATGACTATCCCGGTGTTCGGACAGAGGGATCGAGATACGTGCGGATCTTTGAAGCCGCAAGGTTACGGAGGCGGTCGGTGCTGGCGGGCAAAAGAATAACCTTCGCAGGGGATCAAACGGCAAGCGCGGATGACGCCGGCGCATTCAATGATGCGGAGCGTAGCACCGTTGCTACGCGCTTGTTCGAAGGTCCTGGCCCATTAACACCGGATCTGGATCGGCCTTTAAACGTACCTGGGTACACGCTCATCCGTGAAATCGGCACGGGCGGAATGGCATCTATTTTTCTCGCTGAACGTCATCAAGATGGGCAACATCTGGTACTCAAAATCCTACCTTTCAAAGCGCAAGAGAACCCCGTTCCCTTTAAACGCTTCATGCGCGAATACAACCTCTTGAGAAAACTCTGCCACCCTCACGTCGCCAGAGTCTTCGAGCGCGGATTCGCGAGCGATCTAGCCTATATCGCAATGGAATACTTCACGGCAGGCGATTTAAAAGCAAGGATAAAGCACAGTATAGACCCGGCGGCAGCGATACACTTCCTCCGTCAGATTTCATTAGGGTTAGACGCGATCCACCGGATTGACGTGATCCATCGGGATCTTAAACCGGCTAATATCTTGTTCCGGGATGAGCAACGCTTGGCTATCATCGATTTCGGGATAGCGAAAGATACCAATGCCAGCGGAGATCTCACCTCGGCAAACTCGCTGCTGGGCACCGCATACTATATAAGTCCCGAATTAATCACCCGCCAGGACGTGGATAAACGCAGCGATCTCTATAGCGTCGGCGTCATCCTATATCAGATGTTAACGGGGGTCTTGCCCTATCGCGGCGCCACTCCCTACGAGGTCTTTCAAGCTCATCTCGAGACTCCGATTCCAAGCCTTCCGTCCGAAATCTCGCGTTATCAGTCCTTGGTTAACACATTGCTTGCGAAAGACCCCAACGATCGATTCCAAAGCACCGCTGAACTGCTTGATGGTTTGGACCGGGCGGCGTAAGCAGCGCCGTTGCGGTTCGAGACGATCTAGGCGGGTGTTGGAATAGACAGCAGCTTTTTGACGACATCGTCAATGACCGCCTGCTGCAAAGGCTTCCAGAGGTAGGTATCGCAGGTCGCAAGCGCGAGCTTGCCTTTGATACTCTCCGCGGGCGAAGCGCTGGCCACGAGCAGAACCACCGGGGTTGTTCGTTTCTTAGGGTCGCGCTTGATCATCCGGCAGATTTCGTAACCGTCTATCCCCGGTAACATCACCTCAAGAAATATGATGTCGTAGCGTTTGTTATTGATGAACTCGATCGCCTCTTCCCCGGTTTGTGCGAGATCGACATGGGAGGCGACCGGTTTAAGTGCGTTCTTCAGCTGCGTCCTGACCGGGAAACTGGCATCCACGACGAGCGCCTTCACACCAGGTAAGCCGTTAGTTTGCACGCCTCGCGTCCCAGTATTGGTGCGTGTTATCGTGTCGCCCGCAGAGACCGGCGCAGCGTCGCGCGGCGCACCATGCTTCTCAATGGCAACCTTCTCCAACATGGCTAGAAGCCGCGTTGCGCTCACTGGCCGCTGAATAAAATATTTCGGATTGTCCGCGGGCTGCTCGCGCGCCAACACAATACCGGAGATCGTTTTTCCTTGTGCTTTAGCCTTGAGAAAACCGCTCCAACTCTGGAGAGCCTGTGGCGTATCGGAATCGATAAGCACTATGTCCGGCGCAGTCTCAGGACTCCCTACGTAAGGTACAAAGCGCAGCGCCTGCGATTGCGAAGTCTCCACGATCTGCTGCAACCATCGGAGTTCACCTTCACCTAGGCCAATGGTCGCAACGGTAAATGTCGCGTTATTCATTACTCTATTGATACTCCAAATTTTAGCATCGGCTTGTGTCGTTCCGGCAGCGTCCCCATCGACGATGCGGAACCGCCGCTGCATTTGTTTTGCGCTATTCCCCGGCCCTGGACTGTCGCACGCTGTATCGGCGTCGTTATCCAGAACTTCAGCGGATCCATAAGTATTTCCGATATTTCCGATAGGTAGGTAATCATGTTGAACCCGGCGTGCGGGTGACGCATTTTTCGTTTCTGCTCCATTCGGTCCTCCTGACCATCTGGCGATAACAATGATTCCGTCGGGTGGAGCGCTTTAAGCTTCCAGCTAACTTCTCGTTCCATTGCGAACGGTCTTCAGGATCCCACCCCGAAAGCGGCTGTGGGGATCCGATGAGTCGTCGCCACGTTGGCTGCGGTCGAGCGTTTCCGCCGAAATGCCAGCCGCCATCACGCTAAGCCGACGAGTGCAGCACGGTCAACCCCAGGGCCTGGCGGCAATGTCGCGATCGCTTTTATCGAAGGTCTCATGGCCGCGCACGACCTACTGGACCAGCGTGACCGTATCTACGTCGAATTCCGGAGAGCCGATCAAGTCCTTATCGAAATCGCCGATCAACTCGACTTCGGTTTTGGCATCGATAGGCTGCTGCGCCGGAAGATCCTCATCGTCGATTTCCACAGTAATTTCACCGCTGCCGTCGGAGAACAGATACTTTTCGTCGCCGATGCGCTTGACAAGGTTGCCGCGCAACGTCGCGTATTGATCGTCCTTTCCCTAGGCGAGCAATTCCTTGACGGTGATCGGAGCGGCGGCGGGGCCGGTGTACTGGGCTTGCGCCAGCGTGACGCTACCGGTAACGGCAGCGATAGCAAGCAGGCTGATGGTTTTTTTGACGTTCATGGTGATCTCCTGAGTGAAAGAATTTGTCCAGCCCGCATCGGGCATGAGTCATTAGAACAAAGCGGGATTAAGACAAACTTAAGAGATCGCATGCCCCCGTCATCGCCCGCGCCGTCATTGCCGAACTGCGCGCAGTGTGAGGGAAATGTGCTGTCATTGCCGCGCACGGGAATCAAGCGCGGTTGCCAGACTGAAATTGGTGCTGGTTTGCCGGTATGAAGCTGAAGCAAAACCCTAAACTGAAAACGAGGCACGCGGAAAGCTGAGCCGCACTGTCAGACCGGTGCCGTCGAGCCCATCCGCAAAGATGAGAGTGGCCTCGTGCCGATCGGCGATGCGCTTGACGATCGACAGCCCAAGGCCGCTGCCCGGCGCGCCGCTACCAAGCACGCGATAGAAACGATCGGCGAGGCGCACGCGTTCGTCGAGCGGCACGCCGGGGCCGTTATCACTGACTACCAGTTCCATAGTGGAAGGCATCTTGTGCGCTGTCACTTGTACGCGGCTTCCCGGCGGACAATAGCGGATTGCGTTGTCGATCAGATTGCGCAGGGCGATGCGCAGCAGTTCCGTATCGCCGTCAATTTGTTCAGCGTGGCAGCGACATTCTAACATCATGGCCTTGGCCGCTGCCGCTGCGCGCGCCGTTTCGCACACTTCCGCAAGCAGAGGTGCGAGCGGTACCTGCGTGCGTACGCGCTGCCCCGGCTCGTCATGATCCAGCCTGGCCAGCACCAGCAACTGCGCGACCAGCGCGGTGATACGGTCGATGTCGTCACGCAGTTTTTGCAGCGACGCGCCCTCGCCCGATTGCTGGCGTTGCATCAACTGCACCTGCGTGCGCAGGGCAGCGAGCGGCGTGCGCAGCTCGTGCGCGGCATCGGCAGTGAAACGGCGTTCACCGATTAGCGCCGCGTTGAGACGTGCGAGCAGGCTATTGAGCGCGGAGATGACAGGCAGGAGTTCAGAGGGCTCCCTGTCCGTCGCCAGTGGCGTTAAATCGTTCGGCGACTTTCTGGCGATCACGCGCGCGGTATGCTGCAAAGGGCGCAGCAAATACCAGATCGCGAACCAGCTTACCAGCGCCAGGAGCAGCAATAGCGCCAGCGCCGGCAACAGCAGGTCCTCCGCCAGATCTTCGAGGATTTCGAGCCGCGATTCGTCCTGCTGGGCGACCTGAATATCGAAGCCGGCAACTGGATTTTGTAACACGTAAACTCGCCAGGGGCCGCTGTCGGCATAACCGTCGTCATCGCTGCCAGCAGCAACGAAAGGCTGTTGCGGCGCGCCCGCCGTGCGGCGTATCACACGCCCGTCAACGATGATCTGGTAGTGCATACGGACCCGCCTTTTTGCGTCAGCCGGCACTATTTCGACAAGCGTCGCTGCGGCCCGTGGATCATCAATCGTCGCCATGATCAGATGTGCGGTTTCCTTCAGCCCATCGTCGAACACGTCGCCGGTTTCGTCCCAGGCAACGTCGATCATGACGGCGACGCTTGACAGCCACAGCAGCGAACTCGCGCCGAGCACGACCGTCAGCAGCCGCCGCTGCAGCGAATAAGCTGCGGTTTTCATCGATCGCCGCGCAAGGTGTAACCGAGGTTGCGCAGCGTGACGATGCGCTCGGCGCCAAGCTTTTTGCGCAGGTGGTGGATATGGACTTCGATCGCATTGCTTTCGACTTCGTCGCCCCAGCCATACAGCGCCTCCTCGATCTGACTGCGTGTCAGGATTCGACCGGGGTTGCGCATCAGCGCGTGAAGTATTGCGAATTCACGCGCGGTCAGCGTGATCGGCTCGCCGTTCAAGGTCACGCGTTTCGCGGCTGGATCGAGCCGTACGCCATCGACGTGCAACTCGCCAACCGCCTGCGCCTGCTGCGTACCGCGCCGGATCGCGGCGCGCATGCGCGCCGACAGCTCTTCGAGATCGAATGGCTTGACCAGATAGTCGTCGGCGCCGAGATCGAGACCGGCGATACGATCGGCCAGCGTATCGCGAGCGGTGACGATCAATACCGGGACCGCATTGCCATGCGCGCGTAACGCAGCCAGCAGGCTGTCGCCCGATAGTCTGGGCAGGCCGCGGTCGAGCACCACACAGTCGTAGCTATGCGTACGCAATGCGGTGTCGGCAAGATCGCCGCGCATCACCCAATCGACCGCATAACCGTCGAGCTGGAGCCAGTTCTGCAGGTTTTCGCCAAGTGAACGATCGTCTTCCACCAAGAGGACTCGCATGGTGGTTTATGGTAACAGCGCCCGGCTTAAGCGTGCCTTAACGTATGGCGCTCGACGAAGCTAAGGCCATCAACAGAAAAGCGAGCAGAGGCGCAAAGCGATGATGCATGGTCCCTCCTTTCCAGCAGCGAATACATCTCTATTATAAAAAGTATAATAAGCGCTATTGTTGATCCCCGGCATCCCCATGACACTGCGATCGACGAGCATTTATTGATGCGCCTATACTACGTACACGATCCGATGTGCAGCTGGTGTTGGGCATTTCGTTCGGTGTGGAACGAAGTGGTTAAGCGTCTTCCGGATGGCGTCGTGACTCAACGCGTTCTCGGGGGGCTCGCCCCGGATTCCGAGGCTCCGATGCCCGCTGCGATGCGCTCGACTATCCAAGAGACTTGGCGGCGCATACAGCAGGTGGTCCCCGGCACGGAGTTTAACTTTGATTTCTGGACCCGTTGTGTGCCACGCCGCTCGACTTACCCTGCGTGCCGAGCTGTGATTACCGCGCAAAGGCAAGGGGCCTGCTACGAGGAGCCCATGATCCTCGCCAAGCCTAGTACCGGGAAGCGCGGAATCCCTCGGACGACGAGACACTCCTCGATCTTGCAACGCGTTTGGAGTTCGACGCACAGCGATTTCAAAGCGACCTGAACAGCGCCGAAACTCAATCGCTACTTAGGGAGCAGATTTGTATGTCGCGGAAGCTCGGGGCGGATGGTTTGCCAAGCTTGATCCTGGAACACAATGGATTATATGGCCGGTTGCTTACAATTATCGCGACGCTGGCGTGATTCTCGACTGTATCGGTTGATGTGAGCGGACCCTCGACTGTGAATAAATCGTCGCGGGTGGCGCCATGGTTGGCGCGGCGGGATGGACATGTTAACGTTAATCCATGCGCGCGCTGGTCTTCGATTTCGATGTTTAAGCGAGTCGGTCTCATCGCTAAAACCGGCGACGCGCGCATCCCGGATACGCTGCATACCCTCCTGTCTTTCCTCAAACGCCGGCGCCTGGAAGTTTTCTTGGACAAGAGCTGCGCGCAGCTCCTCACGGCGCCGCTTTTGACTGTGACCGAGACGTTTGTCGGTTATCCGATCGATCTCGTGATCGCCGTCGGCGGCGATGGAACACTGCTCCGAGCCGCCCACCAGATCTCCAACCACAAGGTTAGGCTGCTGGGGATCAATGTCGGGCATCTCGGCTTTCTCGCGGACATCTCCCCCGAGGAGATCCCGGAGCGGCTGGACGCGATCTTCGATGGGCAGTTTGTCGAAGAAGAACGCATGCTCCTCCAAAGTCACGTCATCCGCGCCGGAAAAACCCTCTATTCACAAGATGCCGTGAATGACGTGTTGGTGCAAAAATGGAACATCGGCCGCTTAATCACGCTCGACGTTTACGTCAATGAACAGTTCGTCCACCGGCAACGCTCCGACGGCATCATCGTGTCCACCCCCACCGGGTCCACCGCCTATGCGTTGTCATGCGGTGGTCCTATACTGCACCCGGCGATCGACGCGCTGGCCTTGGTGCCGTTGTGCCCGCATACCTTAAGCAACCGTCCGATCGTACTGAACGGCAATAGTCGCGTTGAAATCGTGGTAGGCACCCGTGAGGCCGGGCAGGCGCGCTTGACCTGTGACGGAGAAATCGGCTGCGCGCTTATCCCGGCTGACCGCGTGGTCGTGCAGAAGGCGGAACGCGCCATCCGCCTAGTCCACCCGGAGGGGCATGACCACTTCGCGACCTTACGCGCCAAGTTGCAGTGGGGCTGAGAGCTTGTGATTAAATCTACTGCGCAGCCCGCCCGCATCGTTGCGCGGTGCTCGGAATCCTCATGTATTTCCATATACACTGCGGTTGCTCGTCTCATCCTTGAGACTCGCCCCTTCGGGGCTTATGCGCCGTTTCGCTCCCGGCGAAACGGTCCTGGCGCGCCGCGCGCCTCGCGGGCGGGCGTGCTCGCTACGATTTCTTCACAAGCTCTGAGCGGCCGGTGTTAACGCACCTGCATATCGAAAATCTGGCGGTCATCGAACAATTAGACCTGGAGTTAGATCCCGGTTTCACGGTGTTCACCGGCGAGACCGGTGCCGGTAAATCGATCGTGATCGATGCGATTGGGCTGATCCTAGGCGAGCGTGCCGATCCAAGTTTGATCCGGGCGGGGCGCCCGCGGGCCTTGGTCACGGCGGCATTCGATCTGTCCGCGAAAGCCCGTGCTCTGCTGGTGGAACGGGATCTCCAAGCGAGTGATCACGAGTGCACGATCACGCGCCAATTGAGCGCCGACGGACGCACGCGCGCCTTCATAAACGGTATCGCGGTTCCCGCCCGCACCCTGCAAGAGATCGGGGAGATCCTGATCGACATTCACGGGCAGCACGCGCACCAGTCATTGCTGCGCCGTGAGATTCAGCTCGCCATACTGGACGACTTTTCCGGCGCCACGGCCGCGGCCTCGGAAAGCGCCCGTACCTTCCGAGAGTGGAAACAAATCAGCGACGAGCGACTGCGCCTTGAGCGGACGCAAGGACACGATCGCGAAGCCGAGGGCGCGCTTTTGGACTATCAGGTCCATGAGATCGAGAGACTTGGCTTTACTGCTCAGGAACTGCCGGAGCTGGAGCGCGAACACGCGCGCCTCGCTAATCTCTCACAGCTCGCCGCGAGCTGCCGGTATGCCTTGCTGGCCTTACGCGAGGACAATGACAACGCCCATGCCTTAATCAGCCGATCCGCGCGCGAGATCCGTGCGGCCGCCGCGCTCGACGAGCGTCTCGAGCCGGTCGTCGACCTGCTGGATACCGCGGCGATTCACGTCGAGGAGGCCGGCGCGACGCTCAATCGCTACCTGGACGCGATCAACCAAGGCCCCGAGCGGCTGCAGCTAGTCGAAGCGCGTATAGCGGCGCTTGCCGAAGTGGCGCGTAAACATCGAATCCCGATCGCCCAACTCCCCGTGCAGCTCGCGGAGCTTAGGGCACGGTTAGCTATTTTCAAAGGGAGCGAGGCGCGCTTGAATGAGCTTAAAGAGGCGCAAGACACGCTGCGGAGCGCCTACCAGTGCGCCGCCGCCCGGTTGCGGGAGCTAAGAAAGCAGCACGCGCCGCGGCTGGCGCGGAGAATCGCGGCCACGATGCGCACACTCGGCATGCCGCGCGGCGAGTTCGTCGTCCGCCTGGACGCCTTGGAGGATGCCGCCGCCAACGGGCAAGATCGCATCGAATTCCAGGTCACGATCAACCCCGGCCAGCCCCCGCGCCCGCTGGAGAAGGTCGCATCGGGTGGGGAGCTGTCCAGAATCAGTTTGGCCATCCAAGTCCTGGACGCCACTGCGAAGGGAGTCCCGACGCTGATTTTCGATGAAGTCGATGCCGGAATCGGCGGCGCTGTCGCTGAGATCGTCGGCCGCCATTTGCGGCAATTGGCGCAGTATCGGCAAGTCCTGTGTGTGACTCATCTGCCCCAAGTGGCGTCCCTCGGGCATCACCATTACTCGATCACAAAACATAGCGGCCAAGAAACCACCACTGTCGTGGTCGACAAACTTCACGGTCAAGGGCGGATACAGGAGCTCGCGCGCATGTTGGGGGGCATCAACATCTCCGAACAGACGCTAAGACACGCGGAGGAAATGTTGACGCATGGAAACCTTGGCGAAGTTGGGGGCGTGCAGGTAGGTACAGGGGTTACTGAAGATTTTAAAGCGACCCCTCGTTGAGCAGGCGCGTTCGGGAGGTTAAGCCCCTGTCCGGTTAATACACATAATATAGGGTTGTAAAGTTTATAAAAACGCAATATATTGTGTGTTCACTCGGATGAGTCCGATACACCATCAACGAGGGGGGAGCATGAATAAAGCGTCAATCAAGCTAATTTCCGAGGCGGCCGCGGAGGAGGTTCCTTACCAAGCCGCTTCGCTGGACATCTGGGACCGGAAATACCGCTTAAAAAAGAAAGATGGTACCGCTATCGATGCGACGATGGACGACAGCTACCAGCGGATCGCGCTGGCGCTCGCGGAGATCGAGGCGACGCCTTCGATCCGCGAGCACTGGTACGGCGAGTTTCTGTGGGCGCTGCGCCACGGGGCCATCCCGGCGGGCCGCATCGTCTCGAACGCGGGCGCCCGCGCTTATAAACCCGCCACTTCCACCATCAACTGCACGGTATCAGGCGCCATCCGCGATTCGATGGACGACATCCTCGGCAAAGTCCACGAAGCCGGTATGACCCTCAAGTCCGGCTGCGGTATCGGCTACGAGTTCTCCACCTTGCGTCCGAAGGGCGCCTATGTCTCGGGCGCCGGCGCGTATACCTCGGGTCCGCTCTCGTTCATGGATATCTACGACAAGATGTGCTTTACGGTGTCGTCCGCCGGGGGTCGGCGCGGCGCCCAGATGGCAACTTTCGATGTCGGGCACCCGGACGTCAAGGACTTTGTTCGCGCCAAGCGCGAGGACGGGCGGCTGCGGCAATTCAACCTTTCATTGCTCATCACCGATGCCTTCATGCAGGCCGTCAAGGCCAACGGCCTCTGGCCACTCGCCTTTCCGCTTAAGCAAGCGGAGCTGGAAACCGAGGATTTAGACCTCAATGACTCTAAAAAGGTGATCTGGCGCGCATGGCCGGTGACGGAAGGCTATCTCAGCAATAGCGAGGGGCAAGTCGCCTGCAAGATCTACAAAACCCTTCGCGCCCGGCATCTCTGGGATATGATCATGGCCTCGACCTATGACTATGCCGAGCCCGGTTTCATCTTGATCGATCGGGTCAACGATCTCAACAATAACTGGTTTTGCGAGACCATCCGGGCGACCAATCCGTGCGGCGAGCAGCCGCTACCGCCCTATGGATCCTGTCTGCTCGGATCGATCAATCTCACCAAGTTCGTGTGCGATCCCTTCACCGGCCAAGCGCGCTTTGATTGGGCGGAATACCGTAAAGTCGTACAGGTGTTCACGCGCATGCTCGACAACGTGGTCGAAATCAACGGCCTTCCCTTGGAAACGCAGCGCGAGGAGATCCTGCGCAAACGTCGTCACGGCATGGGGTACCTTGGACTCGGCTCGACGCTCACGATGCTGCGCATGAAGTACGGCGAGCCGGACTCGATCGCCTTCACCGAGCAGGTCACCCGCGAGATGGCCTTGGCCGGTTGGGAGATGGCCTTGGATCTCGCGCACGAGAAGGGCCCGGCGCCTATCATGGAAGAAGAGATTACCGTCACGGCCGCGATGCTGCAGCATCGCCCGGAGATGACTCGCGACGGTTACAAGGCTGGCGATGTGGTCAAGGGCAAAGTCTTGCACGCGCGCTACAGCCGCTATATGCAGCGCGTGGCCGAACTGGCGCCCGATCTCGTTAACGCCCTCGCCGAGACGGGGGCGCGCTTCACCCATCATAGCTCCATCGCACCGACCGGCACCATCTCGCTCTCGTTGGCCAATAACGCCAGCAATGGGATCGAGCCGAGTTTCGCGCACCATTATGCCCGCAACGTCATCCGCGAGCGGCGCAAGACCAAAGTGAAGATCGATGTGTATTCGTTTGAGCTCCTCGCCTATCGCCATTTCGTAGACCCCGATGCCAAGCCCAGCGCCGAGCCGTTCGCGGCGCAGTTACCGGATTACTTCGTCACCGCCGAGACCATCACCCCGCGCCAGCATGTCGACATCCAGGCGGCGGCGCAGCGCTGGATCGATTCCTCGATCTCGAAGACCGCGAACATACCCCCCGATTTCCCCTTCGAGGATTTCAAAGACATCTATCTCTATGCCTACGAGCAGGGTCTCAAGGGCTGCACGACCTTTCGTTTCAATCCGCAAGCCTTCCAGGGGGTCTTGGTCAAGGATCAGGATCTTGAAAACACCCTCTATCGCTTTATTCTGGAGGACGGCACCGTCGAGGAAGCCAAGGGCAACGAGGACATCGAGTACGACGGTGAGATCCACACGGCCGCCAACCTTTTTGACGCCCTCAAAGAAGGCTACTATGGTAAATTCTAATGAGCGAGGACTTCAGCCCATGACTAAGAAATTCGACCAGCGCATCGTCAAATACAGCGTCGTCACTGCCGAAACCTCGGCTGCGAAAGAGCCGCAGGATAATGTGATCCAGATGCATGAGAAGGTCGAGCGCCCCGAGATGCTGCTGGGCTCAACCTACAAGATCAAGACCCCCCTTTCCGAGCACGCGCTCTATGTGACCATCAACGACATCGTGCTAAACGAAGGCACGGCGCACGAGCTGAGGCGGCCTTTCGAGCTTTTCATCAACTCCAAGAACATGGATCATTTCCAGTGGATCGTCGCGCTCACCCGCATCGTATCCGCCGTCTTCCGCAAGGGCGGCGATGTTACTTTCCTGGTCGAAGAGCTGCGTTCGGTGTTCGATCCGAAAGGGGGTTATTTCAAGAAAGGCGGGCGCTTCATGCCCTCGCTAGTCGCCGAGATCGGGGACGTGCTCGAAAGCCACCTGCGGATGATCGGCTTGCTCAAGGACAACAAGCCCGATGCGCATCAGAAAAAACTCATCGACGAGAAGCGCGCCGAGTATCAGCGCTCACAACAACTGAGTGGACCATCCGCTGCGGATGAATTTCCCGGCGACGCCGAGCTGTGCGCGAAATGCCACACCAAGGCCATGGTGCAGATGGACGGCTGCTTGACCTGTCTCAACTGCGGGGAGTCGAAGTGCGGGTGAGTGGGGACTTATCTACGATATTATTGGCGCACTATCATTAGGAGGCGCATGCAATCGGTACGGGCAAAGATGTACCACCTTATCGTCTTTTAAAGCTCACGCTTGTAGCTATCCCTAATGGCCGCCTTCAAGATCGCTACAATCCAGACCATGTTGAAACGATTTGGATGGCAGGACGTAATGCGCCTTCACGAGGAGAGGATTTTCGCGTCCGCCTGAGCTTTTCGGCTCTGGGCGAGAAAGCACGCTGGCGCGTCCAGACTATTGAGTATGACACAAATAATAAATGCATCTTGGCAACTTCGAACGGCTAACAATGTACACGCCTAACGATATTTATGAAGGCGATGCGCGGAACATCGCCGATAATATAACGCATGAGTCCGTTGCTCTAAGTGTGTGGTCGCCGCCGTATCATGTCGGCAAGGAGTATGAGAGAGATATGTCTTTCCTAGAGTGGAAGAACCTCCTCGGGCGTGTTATAGCGAGTCATGCAGGAGTCTTAAAACCAGGCGGTTTCCTAGTCGTTAATATCGCCGATATCCTGTGCTTCAAAGATCCGAGCATTCCGAGAATAATGGCTGAGAATGTATCGAGGCGAAAGCGGTCGGATATCACACGGGAAATGGTCTTGGAGGCGTTGGCGCAAAACCCAGGTGCAAGTCGCCATAAAATAGCGAAATTATTGGGTTGTAGTGAACAAACCGTCGACCGAAGGTTAAAGGGAAACAATATCCGTGGCGGGAAGTATGAGACACAGACTCGTGTGAAGCTTGTGTGCGGCCTATTAGAAGAGTTTGCTTATGATTCCGGGCTTTACCTTTATGACCGTCGCGTTTGGGTAAAGGACGCCGCATGGGAGAATTCCCGGTGGCACACGATGAGCTACCGCGCGGTCGATGAATTTGAGCACCTGCTGTATTTCTGGAAACCTGGAATTACAAAAGTAGACAAAACGCGCTTGGCAAGAGATGAATGGGTTGCTTGGGGTTCCAGGGGAATATGGACGATCCCGTCGGTTCGCGCGAATGACGACCATGAAGCAAAGTTCCCACTTGAGGTACCGCGCAGGGTCATTCAGCTACTGACAGACCGGGATGACCTGGTGTTAGATTGTTTTGCTGGAAGTGGCACCTCAGGTGTCGCTGCAATTCTTGAGCGTAGACGCTTTCTTGGGATTGAAATCAACCCAAGTTACGTTCATCTCGCACGGAAGGCACTCAGAGCGGCTCAAGACCAAATGAGGCAAGAGTCACTCGACTTGAGAATCGCGCAAACCTCCCTACGGTATGTTGCATAAGGCAAAGAGGTTGCCGTCACCACCGTGTTGATGGCGCCCATTGGAAGCCAGCACGCCGCTTACGTCGCCCGCTTACAGAAACTTCTTGAACGTAGCGCGGGGGACCAAGCGATTATCTGGATACAGAATCCGGTGGTCTTGAATGATCAATCCGAACCAGAACCTGATATCTGTTTACTCCGGCCTCGAAGGGATTTTTACGCATCCGCCCACCCGCATCCCGCCGACGTACTGCTGATCATCGAAGTAGCCGATACCTTGGCCTACGATCGCGACGTTAAACTTCCGCTTTATGCGCGGCAGGGCATACCCGAGGTTTGGATCGTCGATCTCGAAAACAAATGTCTGCACGTGTTCACCGGAGCCGCCGAAACCGGTTATCAACAAACTCAGACGCTCGCCGACCCGGCCGTACGCACGCTAGGGGCTTTGCCTGACTGTCCGGTCGATCTCAGCGGATTGTTTTAATCACGCGTTACCGCTGGAGCGCCACGAAAGCTTACCGAGGGGACGCGTCTTGAATGAGCGGCGCGAGGAGACTCCGATGACAGATCCGGTAGTCGGGGCAAGCGCACAGCAAGGTGAACGTCACCCCGAAATCGCGCTGCAGAGAGGCTAGAAATTCGATCAGGCTCCGCTGCCCGCGCATCTCACTCAGATACCGGCGGCTATAGGTTTTCCAGAATTTCGCGATTTCCCGTTCAAAGCGCACGGGGTCGCGCGACTGCCACCGTGCTTCGATCGCGCGCTTATTACCGTGGTACCAATGCACGAGCGGCAGCGTGGGCGCGAGCTGCGGCACCCAGGCATGCGCGCGCGATTTCGCGATGCCGCGCGGATAACGCCGCATGATGATCAACCGGCAACCGTCTTCTGACTCAGACGGATCGTAGACCGTCTTGGTAAAGTGGATTGCCATAAACGCGTTTTGAAAGAGCGTGGATTTTTCTGTGGTTGTCCATCGGGGCGGGGCGTACGGTCTGCGTACCGGAGTGGGACGGGCCCGACCACTGTAACACGCGACCATCTGCCTAGCACGCAAGCCGGCGGGGGGTTAGAATTCCGGGTAGGCGAGTTTCAGGGGAACCACATGAAAAGCGATGCCAAGGTACTCGAGTACCTCAACCGGGTGCTGAAAAACGAGATCACCGCCATCAACCAGTACTTCCTGCACGCGCGGGTGTTCAAGAACTGGGGCTTCCATGCAATGTGCGAATACGAGCACAAGGCATCGGTGGATGAGATGAAGCACGACAGATACACTCATCAAGCGCGTCCTGTTCCTCGAAGGCCTGCCGAACCTGCAGGACATCGGCAAGCTCATGATCGGCGAAGACGTGCAGGACATGCTCGCCTGCGATCTCAAGCTCGAGATGAGCTCGCTGCCGGTCCTGCGCGAGGCGATCGCCTGCTGTGAAACGACGCAGGACTACCTCTCGCGGCAGATCCTTACGACGATCCTGGACGGCGAGGAGGAGCACATCGATTGGCTGGAGACACAGTTGGAGCTGATCGATAAGGTCGGACTACCCAACTACCTGCAATCCAAGCTGTAGGCCCTCGGGACTGGGCGTAGGCGCCCCGACCGGACGGCATGTCATCGATCGCGGGCCCCCGTTGTTCCGTTCACTCGCGCCCCACCGGCAGTAGAATCCTACCCTGATTCCGATGGTCTCGTGGTACCGGGGATCCCCCGGCCAGGGGCGTGCCATGTCCCATGAACTGGCACTTGTTTTGCCCGTGAACTTATGAAAGTCTAGCTGTTGCGAATCGTTCTCATTCGCGCTACTATTCCTTTTGTGGGTCCACTGGGTCGTCACGAGCAAGCTTATGATCATCTGCATCTGTCACCGGGTGAGTGAACGCGATATCGATAATGCGATCGGCGAGGGGGCCAACTCGTTGCGCCAGCTCAACGAATGCCTGCGGGTGGGTACCGGCTGTGGGGCCTGTGTCGAGCACGTCCGCGACTGCCTGCATCGCTGTCTCGCCGACGATCTGGCGAACATGGGGATGCAGCAGGCCTGACGCGGGCCACAGGTAGCGCCCGCTAGCCAGGCGCGAGGTCTGGCGCGCCTCAGCAAGTTCGATGTCCGCCGGGCGCCTCGTGGGCGGCCGGTGAAGCGTTCCGCGCGGACCACCCGTAGTGTTCCTAGGATAAGGCGGCAAGTGGCTTCTAGGTTTATAGTAAACGTAAATCAGAATCAGTGCTATTTAGATTACGGTCAGGCTGGGAAGTCCACCTGGCCGGGAGGGCGTATATGGGCAAGAATCCGGTAGTGCGGCTCAAGGGGAGTGGGCATCCGGCCCAGGATCATGCGAAACGCCTTGCGATCTGGTCGGCCATCGCCACCATTTCGGTCTCAGGAAACTTGGCAATTGCCCAACCAGGCGACGGAACGGATATGCGAGGCAAAGAGACTGGAGAAAGGGCCAGGCAGGAGGCGGATTTGCCGTCCGTCGAGGAAATGGTAAATCTCCCAACCATAGAAGTGATCGGAACAGAAGAACGGCTAAAGGAGATCCCGGGCTCAGGTTTCATCATCCCGCAGGAGACCCTGTACAAGAGCCATGTATTCACTACAAGCGAGGCCCTGCGCAAGGTCCCCGGCGTCAATGTCCGCGACGAGGAGGGCTTCGGCCTACGGCCCAACATCGGTATCCGGGGTCAGAATCCTACCCGATCCACCAAGACCCTGCTCCTGGAAGATGGCCTTCCGCTCTCCTACGCACCCTACGGAGATAATGCCAGCTACTATCACCCGCCGGTGGATCGCTTCGAGCGCATCGAGGTCTTGAAGGGCGCTGGGCAGATCCTCTTTGGACCGCAGACCGCCAGCGGTACTATCAATTACATCACCCCCACTCCACCCTTAAAGCCCCAAGGTTTCTTGGGCTTCACCGGGGGCAGCCGAGACTATTACAACGTCCACGCCAACTATGGCGGCACTTGGAACAGAGTTGGCGGGCTGCTGGATTACATCCATAGGCAGAGTGACGGGTCCCGTGACAACACCCATTTTGACGTCAACGACGTCAACCTCAAAGGGCTTTTCGACATCAACGAGAGGAATGCCCTGATCCTGCGGGGCAACTACTACGGAGAAGACTCTCAGGTCGGTTACACCGGGATCACCGAAGCTGAGCTGCGCAACTTTGGTATCCGTTACAACCCCTTCAAGAACGATGAATTCGACGCCAATCGTTGGGGGGCCTCCGCGACCCACGAGTTCTACCTCAACGATGACCTGACCCTCACCACCAGCTTCTACTGGACCAACTTTAGTCGCGACTTTTGGCGGCAGTCGAGCCGCACCACGGACACCCAATGCGACCCTACCCTGGTCAATGAGCGGACCTTCAGCGAGGCGAGGCAGGCGGGCCTTGCCGTCAATGTCGATGCCTGCAACTCGGTGCAGGGGCGGTTGCGTGATTACTATACCTGGGGGGTCGAGCCGCGCCTGCATGCGGCCTATAGCTTCTTCGGCATACCGAGCGAGGTGGATCTCGGCTTTCGCGCCCATTACGAAGAACAGTTCCGCGTACAGGAAAATGGCGCTTCACCCACGGCACGCGGCGGAACCCGGACCGAGGACAACGAACGTTTCGCCGACGCCTATGCGGGTTTCATCCAGAATCGCTTTATTCTGGGCGGCTGGACCGTGACCCCCGGAGTGCGGGTGGAGAGCGTAGCTTATAAGCGCAACAATCTGCTCCCGGGATCGGAGGCTCGAGGCGAAAGCGGTGTCACGGAGCCGCTCCCGGCCTTCGGCATTACGTATAACCCGGTCGACACCGCAACGCTGTTCTTTGGCTTCCATCGAGGCTTTACCCCGCCCCGTGTGGAAGACACTATTAGCAATCAGGGCAACAGCGTGGACGTGGATCCCGAAAAGAGCTGGAACTACGAGCTGGGGGTGCGTAGCCGACCCTGGAAAGGCGTGCAGCTAGACGCCACGCTGTTTCGCAACGATTTCAGCACCAATACCGTCGTCGGCAGTGTAGCAGGCGGCGATCTGCCGCTGGCGCAGGGCGAGGCCCTTTACCAGGGCACGGAATTGTTCGGGCGATTGGACTTAGGCGAGTTGCTGAGATCCCCCCACAATTTCTATGCACAAATAGCTTGGACTTGGCTCGGGGACGCGGAGCAAGAGTCTCCATTCGTGTGTCCCTTGATAAATGGCGCGGTTTCGACAAGTACCAATGCTCAGGGCGTTCCATTCTGCGATCCCGTCACGCGCGGGCTTCTGGGTTCCGGCGATGGCAGACGCGTGCCTTATGCCCCCGAGCATCTGATCACGGCCGCGGTGGGCTACTCCCATCCCATTGGGTTCGATATCAATCTGGAGACGGTGTTCGTGGACTCTCAGTTCAGCGATTTTCCCAACTCCGTGACCCCCGATCCCAGTGGCATGACCGGCGAGATCGAGGACTACACCGTCGTCAACTTGGCGGCCACCTATCGGGTGAAGCCGCTCAGCACGGACGTTTTCGTGGCGCTTAAGAACCTGTTCGACAACGAGTACATCGCGGACCGCACTCGCGGCATCGTGCCCGGCACGCCTCAGCTGGTGCAGGCGGGGCTCAGGTTTTATTTCTGATGCCTGAAACGGGGTATCCCACACACAAGGGACTGGGCTTATCGTCCTTTCCCGGACCGGGCTGATGGAGGGGTTTCCTGCGGAGCTTCTAATGCTGCGAAGAATGATTGGTCTTGGGTTGTGCTTGGGGGTTGTTGCTACCCAAGCCGCCGAGGTGAATCTCTACTCGGCCAGAGAGGAGGCCTTGATCAAACCACTGCTGGACCAATTCTCCACCGCCCACGGGACCACGGTGAATCTCGTGACCGGCGAGGCGGATGCGCTCCTCAAGCGTCTGGAGAGCGAGGGGCAAAATTCCCCGGCAGACCTGATCTTGACGACGGATGTGGGCCGCTTGCTCCGAGCCCAAGAGGCCGGGCTACTGCAACCCGTGGAATCCAAGGTGTTGCAAGAGGCCATCCCGGTCCAGTACCGGGACGCCGAACACCAGTGGTTTGGCGTCTCGCTGCGTTCCCGCGTGGTCGTCCATGCCCAGGACCGGGTCAAACCTTCAGACCTCTCCACCTACGAGGACCTGGCCGATCCCAAATGGAAGGGCAAGATCTGTGTGCGTTCCTCGAATAATGTCTACAACCAATCCCTGGTCGCCGCCATGATCGTCCATGATGGATCCAAGAAGACCGAGCAATGGGCAAGGGGTTTCGTCGCCAACTTTGCCCGCCCGCCCGCCGGCGGCGACCGGGACCAGATCAAGGCGGTGGCCGCCGGCCGGTGTAACCTGGCCTTGGTCAATACGTATTATCTTGCCGGGATGTTGAATTCTAGCGATCCGGCGGAGCAGGAGGCTGCGGGCAAGGTAGCGCTCCTGTGGCCCGATCAAGGGGGCAGAGGTGCCCACGTCAACATCAGCGGCGCGGGAGTGACCAAGGCGGCTAAAAACCGGGCCCATGCCGTGCGTCTCCTCGAGTTCATGGTCAGCGACGAGGCCCAGCGCTGGTATGCGGAGATGAATTTCGAATATCCGGTGAAGCCTGGCGCCGCCGTCAGCGCGACCTTGCAAGCTTGGGGTGAGTTCAAGGCCGACGACCTCAGCCTGAGCCTCTTGGGCAGATACAATGCGGAGGCGGTGCGCCTGATGGATCGGGCCGGTTGGAAGTGATGTTCGCCGAAGACGATAGGTTCACCGACCCATTGCGGAACACCACTGCACATCCTCCCCGTATCGCGCCCTGGGTCTTTCCAGGGCCGTGGCCAACCGGTGTCCTGCTGATCGCACTGACCCTCTCCCTGCCCCTGCTCGTCATCCTAGGGGCAGTGCTGTTTCCGGTACCGGAGGTCTGGGCTCATCTGGCGAGCACCGTGTTCGGCGATTACATCACCAACACCCTGCTGTTGATGTTTGGGGTGGGGGCCGGCACCTGTCTCCTTGGCGTGGGTCCGGCCTGGCTCACGGCCATGTGCCGTTTCCCGGGGCGGGGGTTTTTTGAGTGGGCCTTGCTCTTGCCCATGGCCATGCCTGCGTACATCATCGGCTACACCTACACCGGCCTGTTGGATTTCGCCGGCCCGGTACAGACTGGGCTCCGGCAATGGTTCGGCTACGATTACGGTGACTACTGGTTCCCCGAAATACGCTCTCTCACGGGCGCTATGCTGATGCTATCGCTGGTGCTCTACCCTTACGTCTACCTGCTCGCGCGTGCGGCCTTCCTGGAGCAGTCGGCGTGTGTGCTCGAGGTGAGCCACACGCTCGGTTGCAACGCCTGGGGGAGCTTTGCGCGCGTGGCCTTGCCCCTCGCGCGGCCGGCCGTGATCGCCGGGTTGTCCCTGGCCTTGATGGAGACGGTAGCCGACTATGGGACGGTCCAGTATTTCGGTGTGTCCACCTTCACCACCGGGATCTTCCGGACCTGGCTGGGTTTGGGGGAGCCGGTGGCGGCGGCCCAGCTCTCGGCGCTGCTCCTAATGTTCGTGTTTCTGCTTCTGAGCCTGGAAGTCTGGTCGCGGAGGCAGGCAGGTTATCATCATACCAGCAGCCGCTACCGCCCGCTGCCCCGGTATCGGCTGCGGGGATGGCGGGCGTTTGCCGCGCTCCTTGCCTGCGGCGGCCCGGTGCTGTTCGGGTTTTTGCTGCCGGGCGCTCAGCTCCTCGCCTGGGCCCTCGCCACGGCCGAGAGGATGGTCGATGCGAGCTTCGTGGCGCTGGTCTGGCACAGCGCAGCCCTCGCCCTTGCCACCGCCCTCCTGGCCTTGTTCTTGGCCCTGCTCATGGGCTATGGCAGACGCCGATACCCCAGCCTTCCCGTGCGCTTCTCGGTGCGCTGCGCAGGTCTAGGCTATGCCATCCCCGGCACGGTCGTCGCGGTGGGGGTCATGTTGCTCCTCGGCTGGACCGACAATGCCCTCGCCGGCTGGCTGCAGAAGTACTCAGGGATCTCCGCGGGGCTTCTCCTGAGTGGGACGATGACTGCGTTGGTGTTCAGCTACCTGGTGCGGTTCCTCGCCGTTTCCATGCAAACGGTGGAAGCAGGACTGGGTAAAATCGGGCGCAACATGGACGATGCGGCGCGCTCCTTGGGGCTTGGCCCGTTGGGCACCCTGCGCCGGGTACACTTGCCAATCATGCGCGGGAGCCTGCTGACCGCCGTGCTTCTGGTCTTCGTGGACGTGCTCAAGGAACTGCCGGCCACCCTGATCTTGCGACCCTTCAATTTCAATACCCTGGCCGTGCGCACCTATGAACTGGCCAACCAGGAACGCCTGGCCGACGCCTCGACGGCGGCACTGGCCATTGTGCTGGTCGGTGTCTTGCCGGTTATTCTGCTGAGCCGCTCCATCTCTCGCTCCAGACCTGGTTATGACCCGCACCCTTGAAGTGAAACGGACCTCGGTCGCCTTCGGCGATCAGGTGGTGCTGCGCGAGGTGTCGTTTGCCATGGAGAAGGGTGACATCGCCTGCTTCCTGGGACCGAGCGGCTGCGGCAAGACCTCGCTGCTCCGGGCGATCGCGGGCTTCGAGCCGCCGGCAACAGGGGAGATCTGGATCAACGGTGTCTTGATGAGCGCTCAGGACTGGCATGTGCCCACCGAGCAGCGCCGGGTGGGAATGGTATTCCAGGACTTCGCACTCTTCCCGCATCTCGGGGTGGAAGAAAACATCGCTTTTGGGATCAGAAGCTTAGGAAAGACGGACCGACAGGCCCGGGCGCGGAGTCTGATCGACCTCGTGGGGCTCCAGGGGGAGTGCAGGCGTTATCCCCACCAGCTCTCCGGCGGCCAACAGCAACGAGTGGCGCTCGCCCGGGCCATGGCCCCGCGACCTGCCGTGCTGCTCCTCGACGAGCCCTTCTCGAGCCTCGATGTAGAGTTGCGGGAGCAGATCGCCAAGGAGGTGCGAAACATTCTGAAACAGGATGGGATCACCGCCGTGCTCGTGAGCCACAATCAGATGGAGGCCTTCGCCATCGCCGACCGGATCGGCGTCATCAAGGACGGGCGGCTGCTGCAATGGGACACGGCCTACAACTTGTATCACCGCCCGGCCTGCAAGTATGTCGCGGACTTCATCGGCGAGGGCGTATTTGTGCCCGGGGTGGTCGTTGCCCCCGACCAAGTGCAAACCGAGCTAGGGACCTTCTGCGGGCGCATCCGCGCCGACCTCGGGGTGGGATGCCCGGTGGATGTGCTCATTCGTCCCGACGATGTCGTGCACGATGATGAGAGCATACTCACCGCCACGGTGCTGGACAAGGCATTTCGAGGCGCGGAATTCCTCTACACGCTGGCACTCGATAACCACGCGCGGTTGTTAAGTCTCGTTCCGAGCCACCACGATCACGCGGTACAGTCGCGCATCGGATTCCGGTTGGAGCTCGATGACCTGGTAGTGTTTGAGCGGCGGGATGACGGTCAAAATCAACCATCGGAGCGGCGACCGTAGCGTCCTGCACCCCCCTAGCTAACCCAGGTCAGGCTCGCCGCAGCGGCGGAGGATCTGCTCGCGTGCCGCATCGCGCAGGGCGACGGCGGCGTCCCAACCCTCTCCCTCGGGCCAGATCGGCTCCCCCACCGCGACCGTTATCGGGTGGCGGCGCGGGAGCCAGCTGTCCTGCGGCAGCACGGAGCGCGCGCCCCGGAGCGCGACCGGCACGACCGGCCGCCGCACCGAGGCCGCAATCGCAAAGGCGCCCATCCGGAACGGCCGCAGCCCGGCGCCGCGGCGGAACGTGCCCTCTGCAAATACCATGAGCGAGCCACCGCCGCGCGCGACCTGCTTCAATCGCTCCGTGTCCTCGGTCCCTGCCCGTGCATCGAAGCGCTCGACGAACTGGGCGCCGAGCCGCGAGAACAGAATCCGCAGCACGGGCATGCGCAGGAACTCGCGCTTGGCGACGAAGTGGAGCGGTCCGGGGAGCATCGCGATGAGCACCAGCACATCAAGAAAGCTCGTATGGTTCGCGACGAACACCCGCGGCTCGTTGACCGACAGCCGTTCGATACCCTCAGTCTGCACCGGAAGCGCCACGAGGCGCAAAAGCAGGCGAATGAGACCCCTCGTCGCTTGCCAGCGCCACTTCAGCGATGGGGTGATGAGCACGGTGACCCAGTCGATGAGCGCGACCAGCGCGAAGGCGATCCACGCATAGGCTGCGTACAGGTACGCCGCTGTGGCGCGCGCCAGGCGCGCGAGCTGTCCCGGCGCCCCGCTCAAGGCCAGCCTTGCGATCTGCAACCAGGGGGCACCCGCGGTCCGCCCGAGCTTGCCGCGCTGATAAAGCTCGCGCGTCGCGGCACGGCGGATCTTGCCACTCGAGGTCTTGAGCACGCTCTGCGGCGGTGCCAGCACCGCCTCGTCCACGGGCGTCTCGAGCAGCTCCACCGCGAGCGCGTTGATGCGCTGGCGCAGCCCTTCGAGCACCGACGGCTCGCCCTCGCGTGTCTCGGCAACCACCACCAGCCGCTCGGTGCCCCCGCCAGGGTCCGGCACGCCGAAGACCGCGACGCAGCCCTTACGGATCCCAGGCAAGCCCCCGATCGCTTCCTCCAGTGCGTGCGGCAGGATGTTGCGCCCGCCGCGGATGATCGTGTCCTTCACCCGGCCGGTGACGTAGAGGTCGCCGTCGGCGATGTAACCGAAATCGCCGCTGTCGAGCCACTCACCGTGGATCAGCCTCGCAGTCTCCTCTGGATTGCGAAAGTAACCGCGCGTCGCCGACGGGCCGTGGAACTGCAGGTGACCCACACTGCGCTCGGGCAACTCGCGATCCTCGTGGTCTACGATGCGCATCTCGTGACCGGGGAGCACCCGCCCGCAGGCGACGAATTCGAGCGCCTGCTGGTCGCCGGCACGCGCGGGCGCCGCAAGGCGCCGTTCGATGAAGGGGGCACGCTCGATTCGGTCCACGATCGGCTTTCTGCCCATCGGCGGGATCGCGAGGCCCACGGTACATTCGGCGAGCCCGAACACCGGGGCCATTGCCTCTGCGCGGAAGCCATAAGGCGCGAAGCGTTCCGTGAAGCGCCGCAGGGTGTCCGGGATCACGGGCTCCGCGCCGTTGGCCGCGAGCCGCCAGGAGCCGAGGTCCAGGCCCTCGATGTCGCGGTCCTCGATCCTGCGCAGGCAGAGCTCGAAGGCGAAGTTCGGCGCCGCGGACGCCGTCCCCCGATGGGCATGGATCGCCCACAGCCAGCGATCCGGCCGCGCCAGGAAGTCGAGCGGCGACATGAGCACGAGCAAGCCCCCGTTGTACAGGCTCCCCAGCCAGGCGCCGATGAGCCCGAGATCGTGATAGAGCGGCAGCCAGCTCACCGCCACGTCGTTCGAATCGAAGCGCGCCGCGCGCCCCCACGCCCGCAGGTTCGCCAGCAGGTTCGCGTGGGTCAGGACGACGCCCTTAGGGTTTCCCGTACTCCCGGAGGTGTATTGCAGAAACGCGACGTCATCGGCCTTGATCCGTGGCCTGAGGGCATTCGGCCGCGCCGCTTGCAGCTCGCCGACGGTGGCGATCTCGCGCAGCTCGGGCGCATGGCCCTTGAGGAGGCGCGCCGCGAGCGTCGCCTCCGGTACCGTGATGAGGATGGGCGCGAGGGAGTTGCACAGGATCCCCGCCTGCCGCTTCAGGTGATCCTCGATCTGCGACAGGCGCGCCGGCGGATAAAGCGGGACCGGAACGCCGCCCGCGAGCAGGCTGCCGAAGAAGGCGAAAAAGAACTCGAAGCCGCTCGGCAGCATGATCGTGACGGCCTGGCCCGGTACCAAACCGCGCTCGACCAGCCCGGCCGCGACCGCGCTGGCGCCGCGCCACAGCTCGCCGTAGGTGAGCGTCCGGGTCTCGTCGGCGGTGCGGTAGAAGAGGGCATGGCGGCGCTCGGGGTGCGCCTCGACGTGCCAGGAGAGCGTCTCGGTGAGGGTGCTCGCGCCTTCGGGCACCGGGAGAACGCCATCGCGGTGCTCGTCTGCCGCAACCCTGCGGCGGGCCCCGATCCGGGGACCCGCGGCCAGAAGCGCCCGCAGCAGATCGCGCAGCGTCTCCGCCGTGCCCAGCGCGTCTCCCGGCATCTCGACCGAGAAGGTGCGCTCGACCCGCGTGAGCAGCTCGACACGCGCCAGGCTGTCGAGCCCGAGATCCTTATCGAGCGAGCTGTCGAGCGTAGCCTCGGTCACGCGATGGCGACCCGCGTGCGCCTCATCCAAAAGCTCGCGCACGAGATCGACCAGCTGGGAAGCCGCCTGGCCGGCATCCGGGGCGTGAGGCCCAGGGCCCGCGTCCATCCTCATCCTCAAGCCGACCTTCGGTCTAGATCGCCCAGGGTGCTGGATTTGCGAGCGGAAGGAACCTCGTCCGTATAGTGCAATGTGCTTCCCTTTTGCTCATATTGATGATGGGTTTATCCCTCCTATCTTACTCTTACAAAACATCGGATCGACTTGTGTGCATTGTTGCAGGCTTTCTTCTAGACGCAAGCGCTTCCCGGATATGCTGCTGCGTTTCGAGAGGTCCTCGGCAGACCCGGCGGACCAAAGAGACCCAGGGCTAGGCAGACATATTAGATGGGTGCGACTCTTTTAGAACGAAGCTCAAGCGGCCCTCTGGAGCAGGCAGCGGGTCGCGGAGCTGGTGAGAAGGCGCGCTATGCCGGGGCGCTGTGCGCAGCCCGCTCGATGCCCGCTAAAAATAATTTCTACTTGCCGAACCAGCCTATCGGTTTGCCGGAAAGATCGACCCACACGCTCTTGATCTGAGTGTAAAGGTCGAGCGCGTGCTTGCCCATCTCGCGGCCGTAGCCTGATTGTTTGTAGCCACCAAAGGGTGACGCGGCATTGAACATGTTGAAGGTGTTTATCCAGATGACGCCTGCCTTGATCGCCTTTGCGAAGCGATGCGCGCGGACCAGGTCGCGTGTCCAGATCCCCGCGGAGAGGCCATAGATTGTTTGGTTGGCCTGCTTGATCAAATCGTCTTCGTCTTTGAATGTGATTACACTGGTCACGGGGCCGAATATCTCCTCCTGAGCAACGCGCATGGTGTTGTTGACGTCCGAGAAAATCGTCGGCTGGAAGAAATAGCCACGCTGAAAGCCCCCTTCAAGCTTTGGCGTCTGGCCGCCTGTTATGACACTGGCGCCTTCTTCACGAGCGATGCCGACGTAACTCTGAATCCGATCAAGCTGTTCCTGTGAAACTTGCGGGCCCATCTGAGTCGTCTTAAGGGCCGGATCACCTACGCTTACGGTCTCCGCTCTGGCTTTGAAGCGATCGAGGAATTCGTCTTTGACTCTCTCTTCAACGAAGAGCCGCGAGCCTGCGCAGCAAACCTGGCCCTGATTGAAGAAGATCCCCATCATCGCGCCGTTAACCGCTTGCTCGAGATCGGCATCCGCGAAAACGATGTTGGGCGCCTTGCCGCCAAGCTCAAGTGAAACCTTGGTGAGGTTGTCGGCGGCGGATTTAGCAATCAGTTTTCCGACTTCGGTCGAGCCGGTGAACGCTACCTTGTCGATGCCCGCATGGGAAGCGAGCGCCGCGCCTGCAGTCTCACCGTAGCCTGGGACGATGTTGACGACTCCATCAGGAAATCCCGCTTCCTGAATCATCTTTCCGAGCTCCATAGCGGTGACCGGCGTTTGTTCGGCGGGTTTTAAAACCACGGTGTTGCCGGCGGCGAGCGCGGGCGCGAGTTTCCAGGCGGCCATCAACAGAGGAAAATTCCATGGAATGATCTGCCCACAGACGCCGACCGGTTCGCGCAGAGTGTAGTTGAACATTTGGCCCGGGACAGGGATAGTTTCACCTTCGATCTTTGTCGCAAAGCCCGCGAAATATTCAAAGTTCTCGACGACTTGAGGCAAGTCGACGTAGAGAGATTCGCGAATCGGTTTGCCGTTGTCGGCAGTCTCAAGCTCTGCAAGCTCCGTCGAACGTTCTTCGATCATTTGCGAGAGCTTGTAAAGAAGACGGCCGCGATCGCGCGCGCTCATCTGTGACCATTTGCCTTCGAAGGCTCGACGAGCCGCGCTTACGGCTTTGTCAATGTCTGCTTTGTCTCCGGCTGCGACTTCGGCGAATACTTCTCCGGTCGAAGGATTCGGCGATGTGAAAGTCCTCCCCGACGCCGCATCGACCCATTTGCCGTCGATGAGCAGTTGATACTTGCGCGGAGTATGTGATTCGACTGGTTTTACAGATGACATTTTCGTGGCTCCTTAAAAAATTGACCATGCGATCGGCCCGCCGTGGCGGGGGCGGCCGGCTACGCGGCCTCCGTTTTGAGCCGCGGCGCCATCGCGATAATTTTTTTCACCACGAGATCGCGGCTGTCCTTTGCACCCGTCCATACCTGGCCTTCCTTTTTCAGTTGCTTGATCGCGGCGCGATAGGCTGAAAAGCTGACCTTTTTGATCTGGTAGGTTTTGCGAACATCCGCTTTATTGATCTCGCTATACAGCTTTACGTACGTGTCCCACTCATCGAGCTTACGCGGATCGTCTTTGGACAAGCGATCCTTGAAATCGCTAATAACGGTTAATGCCTCCTCAAAGCTTAATCCAGTTGGGGCTTTGAGATTGAAGTAGTGATAAAACTCGCGTTGTATCGGCGAAGGCGTGCGCCCCTTCTGCCGCGGCGCGCTCTTGCGATCCGCCGCGGCCGGGGTCACAGGCTCGGCGGGCTGCGGCGCCAGTCCCCGTGCGGGTAAGCCGAAGGGGCTCATCGCCGCCGCATTCGCTTTCCGGATCTCGGCTAGCACCTCGGGCATGGGCCGACCGCGACCGGCGGTCTTCAGCGGCGCGGCCGCATCACCTCCAAGCTTCACCGGTGCCGTCTTTGATTCGGGTTGGTGTTGACCGCCCACGCGTTGCTCCGGTAACGGGGCGCCGTTACTCCGCGCGTCTTTAGTTTGGTTTTCGATGAACGTTGGGTCGGCCGGCTTTTTGGTAATGATAAACACCCAAAAAAGCAGCGCGCCGAAAATACCAAGAGCCATGAATATATCCATAGTCGCTCCCCCAAGCATGTTTAACCCACGTTTTACTTGATCCATAGCGTTGGGGCGCTATGCCACTGTTGCAGCGAACAAATTTTGCGTTGAACGAGCGATACGCTACGTATCCGCCCGAAGTCTACTCGCATTCTACAAGAGCTGCCAATGAGAGTCTTTCCAATAGGGTATGAATCTGAACGGTATGTGTTTCCAACGAGATCATAGCAGCCAGGGTGATCGACATGAACGAGACGCGACTTTACTAGACCAAGCTTAGTCTAGTCATTTGCGCTTGCCACCAGTAGGAGCATCTACCCGTCCTCTCGCGACTGGACTCTCCCTCATGGGTACCTCCCCACCTTCTCCATTGGTGCGGTGCTTGTTTGGCTTGACACCCGCCTTATCGAGCCGCCGTTCCAACTCCTCGAAAAAGTCCTCATCCTCGACCCGATAGCCATCCGCATGGAGCGAGGCATCAATGGCCCGCGTCCGGCGTGTCTCACGCTCGAAGTCAGGATTGTTGAACCAGTCGTTCTTATCCATCCACTCCTGGACCTTGGGATTGACCCGCGGCTGCTGCTGGACCCCGCCCGCACCATTGCCCGCTGGTGCTCCATCGGCTTTGCGCTGCTTGCGGTATTCAAGCGCGGCAATCTCACGGATGAGCTTGGCTTCCTCGCCGGCTTTCTCGGGATCGAACTCGCCACGGATTTTCGCGAAGTGCTTGGTCTTGGCCTCGATCGCAGCGTCAATCTCATCGTCCGATCCCCCTCCTTCGGTGGGCTTTTGCCTGAGCGTCTCATTCTCGGCATTGAGCCGCTGGACCTCCGCTTCGAGGGCATCGCCCCGTGCGCGTGCTTCACGCTTGAGCCGCTGCTCGCGTTGCAGGTGACCCCGCGCGGGCTCACGCTCCGGCTGCTCATCCCCCGGTCCTTGGTCTGGCTTATCATCGGGGGTGTCAACAAACTTAATATCGATGTCCTCATCAATGCTCGGTGCCTGGCTCTGGCCACTGCCGGCAACCGCATCACCTGCCGGCTCACCGATATCGGGCTCATTATCGAGATCAGCAAAATCGGTCTCTTTACCACCCATCATTCCAACCCCTCTGGACCATCTATTGCGGGACGCGGTGATAGGGTCGTTACGCTACTCAATGCCGCTCTCGCATTAACTAATGCTGTCTGAGCCACCACGATATCCGCGATAAGTTGTTCAACAGTTTTCACTCAATTCCTCCGGCACATTGCCGTGTATGTACGCCCTTTCAATGGCAGCATGCAGGCGGCGTAACTCCTGCTGCAAATACGCCTCTGGCGCTGTACGCGCAACGAACCATAATCCTTCGTCGTCGGCCTGGTCTGAAACTATTGACAAGAAGCTAGGCAATTCCTGAGTGTCACACATAAATGCGCAAGGCTTCCGGATCCGTGGAGACCGCTAGCCCGGATTTCTCACCGATAGCCAAGAAAAAGGCCGTATCTCGTGGCATAATATGTGTTCGATCAGCATGTTATGCACAATGACGAGGACGGCCTTATGGAAACACAGTGTAACGGGTGGCG
>JALZJW010000027.1 GCA_030859565.1 Pseudomonadota bacterium | reverse complement strand
TTTTCTACCGTCTGATGCAGCAAGCCGCCACCATCACACCCACACCATACCGAAGCCTCCTGGGAAGAGCTAAATCGCTTGACCACAACACATAGGGGGCACTTGCGCGAAGTGGATACCCACTTCGGCCAATTCATCGGACAGGATTTCGCCCGGATGAATGGCGGGTCCACCTAGCTTCATGGTTGCCTCCTAGTGGTAATCTACAATTTCAACGTTCGATGGGCCGGGAGCACAGTCCGGCCATTCGAAGCAAATCTGCCACTGCTCATTGATGCGGATGCTGTATTGACCGGCGCGATCGGCGCTGAGCGCCTCCAGCCGATTTCCCGGCAAGGCCCGCAGTGCTTGGAGATGACGGGCCAGGTGCAGTAGCCGCAAGCGCTTGTGCGCCTGCAGCTCGAAGCCGCCAAACGCCTTGATTCGTTTCCCCTCAGCGAACTGCTGAGTTCGCTTGTCGCGGAAACTCAGAATCATGGCGTCAACATACCCGGATTTATGACTTACGGCAAGCGTAAGTAAGCGGGGTCCCTTCCTTCACGCTCACCGGCGAAGGCCCTGTTCGCAAGAACGCATAGGGAGCTTGCCGCGCGAGGCGGGAAGGGTTGAAAATGCTCAGTACGGGGGCGGCAGCGGGATCTATCCGTATGCAAACGTAGCCCTACGCCCCCCTGACTATGCTTAACCTATGGCGAACGAAAAACGTGATCGATTGTTGAACGCTCTCCAGGCGTTTATCGACACGCCGCTTGAGCGCTTACTCGCTTTGGGCGACCGCCCCACGCCAGCCGAGCATGCGCTCGCGCTCTTCCACGACGTCGCGCGCACGGTCCCGGCCTACCGCGCGTTTCTCGAGGAGCAGGGCGTCGCGCCCGAATCGATTCGGCGCGCGGAAGATTTCGCGACCCTGCCCTTGACCAACAAGCAAAATTACCTCGCCAAGCACCCGCTCGCGGCGCTTTGCCGGTACGGGCGCTTGGACACTTGCGACATGATCGCCGTCTCGTCGGGTTCGACCGGCACGCCGGCGTTCTGGCCGCGTTTCGTCACCGATGAGCTTGCGATCGCCGTGCGCTTCGAGCAGGTATTTCACGATAGTTTCCATGCCGAATCCCGCCTCACCCTCGCCGTGGTCTGCTTCGCGCTCGGCACCTGGGTCGGCGGGATGTACACCGCCGCCTGCTGCCGGCACCTGGCCGCCAAGGGCTATCCCCTCACGGTGGTCACGCCGGGCAATAATAAAGACGAGATCTTGCGCATCATCGAAGCCCTCGGCCCGAATTTCGAGCAGGTCGCGCTGCTCGGCTATCCGCCCTTTCTCAAGGACGTGATCGATACGGGACGGGCGCGCGGCATCGCTTGGCCGCGTTATAATATCAAGCTGGCCCTGGCCGGCGAGGTTTTCAGCGAGGAATGGCGCGCGCTGGTCCTCGAGCGCGCGGGCGCGATGGACCACTGCCGTGATGCGGCCTCGCTCTATGGGACGGCGGATGCCGGGGTCTTGGGCAATGAGACGCCGCTGTCGGTGTGCATCCGGCGGTTCTTGGCCGACACGCCCGAGGCGGCGCGGCAACTCTTCGGCGAGCCGCGCTTGCCGACCCTCGTTCAATACGACCCCTTGCAGCGCTACTTTGAGATCTCGGAAGGCACCTTGCTCTTCAGCGGGGACAACGGGATCCCGCTCGTTCGTTACCATATCTCGGACGAGGGCGGGCTGGTGGACTATCCAGCGATGCTGCGCTTTCTCAAGGAGTGGGAATTCGATCCGCTCGCGGCGCTCGAACCGGGCGATGGCCGCGGGATCCGTCCCCTCCCCTTCGCGTTCGTGTTCGGGCGCTCGCACTTCGTGATCTCCTATTTCGGCGCCAACATCTATCCCGAGAACGTTAGCGTCGGGCTGGAGCAGACAGAAATCCGGGAATGGGTCACGGGAAAATTCGTCATGCAAGCGCGCGAGGATGAAGACAAGAATCGTTTCCTCGCGATCGTCATCGAGCTCGCTCCCGGCGAGACGGCGAGCGGCGAACGCCGCGATGCGGCCGCCCGGGTGATCGTCCGCAAGCTACGGCGTTTGAACAGTGAATTCGCGAACTACGTCCCGCCCGCTTCCCAACTTCCGCACATCGAGCTTAAAGCCCTTGGCGATCTGGAGTGGTTTCCGGCGGGCGTGAAGCACCGCTACACACGGCGTTAAGGACCGCAGCCGGCGCGCAACGGTTGCGGCAGATCGGGGATGGCCGCGCACAGCACTTCCTCGATGCGGGCGGCCAGAATAAACTCGACTTCGTTGCGGACCTGCTCGGGCAATTCGCGCAGGTCCTTTTCGTTCTCCTTTGGCAAAATCACGCGTTTGATCCCGGCACGGTGCGCGGCGAGCATCTTTTCCTTCACGCCTCCGACCGGCAATACCAGGCCGCTCAAGGTGATCTCTCCGGTCATGGCAGTGTCGCTGCGGACCGGGCGTGCATTGTAAAGCGAGGTCAGCGCCGTCACCATGGTCACGCCCGCCGAGGGCCCATCCTTCGGGATCGCCCCGGCCGGCACATGGATGTGCACCCCGCTTTGACGGGTGGCCTCGGCTATCCCGAAAGCCCCCGCCCGCGATGCGATGTAGCTCTGCGCGGCCTTGGCCGATTCCTGCATCACGCTGCCGAGCTGTCCCGTCATCACCAGATCCTTGCCCTCGGGCAGAAGCACCGTCTCTACATACAGCACATCGCCCCCCGACTCGGTCCAGGCGAGACCCGCGGCCACGCCGGGCGCCAGTTGCCGGCGGGCCGCCTCGGGGAAGAAGCGCTCCGGTCCGAGAAGCTCGGATAGGTCCTCAGGATGGACCGTCACCGGACGGGTATCGCCTTCGGCCACGCGCGTGGCGATCTTGCGGCAGATCCGGCCGAGCACCCGCTCGAGCTCGCGCACCCCCGCCTCGCGGGTATAGCGCCGGATCACATAGGCCAAGGTTTCCTCGGGAAGAGTGATCTGCGTTTCACCGAGTCCGGATTCCTTCATCTGGCGGCCGATGAGATAGCGGCGGGCGATCTCGCGTTTCTCCTCCTCGCTGTAACCCGCGAGGCGCAGCGTCTCCATGCGATCCAAGAGCGGCCGCGGGATACTGTCCAAGGTGTTGGCCGTGGTGATGAAAAACACCTGCGAGAGGTCGAAAGGCAGATCCAGGTAATTGTCGAGAAAAGCGTTGTTTTGGGCGGGATCCAGAATCTCCATCAAGGCCGCCGAGGGATCGCCGCGATAATCGCGGCCGAGCTTATCGACCTCATCGAGCATGAGGAGCGGGTTTCTCACCCCGGCGCGGCGTATCGCCCGAATGACGCGTCCCGGCATGGCGCCGATATAGGTGCGCCGGTGGCCGCGCAGCTCGGCCTCATCGTGCAGGCCGCCCAAGGACAGGC
The DNA here is from genome assembly GCA_030859565.1 of Pseudomonadota bacterium. Classification (NCBI taxonomy): domain Bacteria; kingdom Pseudomonadati; phylum Pseudomonadota; species Pseudomonadota bacterium. Next base: position 31,691 of record JALZJW010000027.1, on the reverse strand, counting down.
GCTCGAACTTCCGATCCAAGGCCCGGCCGATCGACTGCCCCAAGGAGGTCTTGCCCACACCCGGCGGTCCCACGAAGCAGAGAATCGGCGCGCGCGCCTCGGGATTGAGCTTCATGACCGCCAGATGCTCGATGATGCGTTCCTTGACCTCCTTGAGATCGAAATGATCCGCATCCAGGATCTCGCGCGCCCGGCCGAGATCGTAAATATCGGTCGTGGCCTTGCTCCACGGGAGCTCGAGCGTCAGCTCGACGTAACTGCGCGCGATCTGGTAATCGGGAGCCGACGCGGGCATGCGATCGAGGCGTTTGAGCTCTTTCTCGACCTCTTTCTCGACGAGCGCGGGAAGATGCGCTTCCTCCATGCGCTTGCGCAGCTCCGCTACCTCGCTCTGCTCGGGACTCTGCTCGCCAAGCTCCCCTTGGATCGCGCGCAACTGCTGGCGCAGTAGGTATTCGCGCTGCTGGCGGGTCATTTCCGATTGCGCCTCGCTGGCGATCTTGTTCCTGATCTCGAGAACCTGGACCTCGTGATTCAAATACGCGTGCGCCAGGCGTAACGCCTCCCGCCGCGACATGGCTCCAAGCAAGGCCTGCTCCTTCTCCACCTCCAGCGACAACAGGGAACCGATCAAATACACCTGGTGCAAGGGGTCATCGACTTCGGCAATGATATGGCTCAAGCTCGTTTGGATCTGGGGTTGCACGAGCTGCAGCATCTTGCCGGCGAGATCCAAGACCGCCCGCTGCAGGGCTTCGACCTCCGCGCCGCTGTCCTCGGGCTCCGGAACTTCGCCAATCTCCAGACTCAGAAAAGGATGCGTGTGCGCCACGGCCCCCGCCTGCACGCGCCGGGTCCCCTGAACGACGATCTGAATGACGTCATCGGACCGGGCTATCTTTTTGATGATCCCGAGCGTTCCGATCGGATACAAATCGGTCAACGCCGGTTCCTCAACCGATGGTTGCCGCTGCGCGAACACTCCGATGAGCTTGTCTTCACGCATCAACGCCGCCTCCACTGCCGCAACCGAGACCGGCCGGCCTACCGCGAGCGGCATCACCAGGTGGGGGAAGAGCACGCTGTTCTTGATCGGCAAGACGGGGATCAGTGTGTTCATAGTAATAATTCGTTTGCGCGGCACCTACACAAATGGGGGTAAAAACACGCGATTATAAGAGCACGCGCCATCGTGACGGCTCTAAGGGCTGAGCCGGGTCACTCCAAGCGCCCACGGCGCGAGGAAGTAGCACAGAACTCCGATGAAAAGCGCGCCGGTGAGGTCGATGAGAACGCCGCTCCGTGCCATTTGCCCGACGGTGATGTAGCCGCTCGAGTAGACGATCGCGTTCGGTGGAGTCCCCGCCGGAAGCATGAACCCCAAGGATGCCGCGAGGGTCGCGGCGAGCATCAAGGGCGCCGGGTGCAGCCCGAAACTCGGCGCGCTCGCCGCGGCGAGAATCGGCAAAAGCATGTTGGCCGTCGCAGTGTTGGATGCCACCTCCGTCAACGCCGTGGTGAAGAGACATACAAGAATAAATAAAAGCAATGGCGAGGCAGGATCCGCGCCTTTCAAGAGACCCGCGAGCCACGTGGAGAGTCCGCTTTCCTGCATCCCGTAGGCCATCGCAAAACCGCCCCCGAGCAAGACCAGCATACCCCAGGGAAGGGTTCGCATCTGCCGCGGCGCCAAGCCAAACCGTAAAGGGCGTATGGACACGGGGATAAGAAGGAGCATGATCCCGATTCCCATGGCCACGGCCGCGTCGCCCATGTCCTGGCGCAAGAGCCGCGCAAGCGGTGCGGGAAGACTCTCGATCGGGCGCCCGATCCAGTCTTCCCAACCGAAGGAAACCCACCCCCACCATCCCGGGATGGTGATGGATCCGAGGTCGATATCCTTACGCAAGATCCAAAGGAACGCCGCGAGCAGAAAGCCGCTGAGCGCGACGTACTCTCCCGCCTTCATCGGGCCGAGACGCGCACGGGCGCCCGCGATCACCTCGCCAGCGTTGCCTACCAATTCCGTCCGCTGCACCGGGACCGCCCAGCGCACCAGGTATAACCAGACGAGCGGCAAGGCCACCAGCACCACCGGCAATCCGGCTTTGAGCCAAGTGACGAAATCCACATCATGGCCGAGGTGCATCTCAGCCTGTTTGACGAACACCAGATTCGGGGCCGTGCCGATCTTGGTGCCCATGCCCCCGATGCTTGCGGCATAAGCAACTCCTAACATCAAGACCAGACCGAAGCGCCTTAGTCCCGGATCGTTGCGGCCGAGGGTCTCTTCGAAATTGAGCAGCACCGCCATGGCGATCGGGAACATCATCATGGTGGCGGCCGTGTTCGAGATCCAAAGGCTGATAAATCCCGTGGCCAGCATAAACCCCAGGACGATGCGCGCCGGGCTACTGCCGACGCGTGCGATGATGGCGAGCGCAATCCGCCGATGCAATCCCCATTGCTGCATGGAGGCCGCGATCATCATGCCGCCAAGAAACAGGAAATTGATCGGATCGAAGTACTGCAACAGCACCGCGGGCAGCGCTGCCGTGCCGCAAAGAGGAAAGACCACCAGAGGAATACAGGCCGTGAGCCACAGCGGCACAGGCTCCGTGATCCACCAGATCACCATCCAGACCACCGCCGCCGCCGTCCACCGGGCCGGGCCGCCGAGCCCTCCGGCCGTTAAGCCCAAGGCCAAGAACAGAACCGGCCCCAAGGCGAGCCCGATGCGTTGTCTTATTGTGAAGGGCACCCGTAAAGTGTACCGACTGCGAGGATCCAAGCAAATGAGTTGGTTCTACGGGAAGCCTCACGAAAAAGCGGCAGGCACCATGGCAGGACCCTGACCGCCGGTTTCATGGCCACATCCAGATCGCTTCGAGAAACGTATGATCGATATCCAACTGCGCCTACAACAACCGAAAAGGAGCACCGACCCGTGAAAGCTGACCAAAAGGTCGACGTGAATGGAACGATCGAGGACATCTCTCCGTGGATAAGCTCTACGCCATGGCGACGACTGGGTCTTGGCGGGAGCCAGCTCACGGCGCCTCTTCTGGCTGTTAGATTCTCACATATCCGATGCCGTACAGAATCACTTCAGCAAGTCTGGGAATCCCTTCCCCTCAGGGAGAGAGCCAGGGCCAGGGGCGAGTACCCGAGCGCCAGCGAAGCTGGCCGGGGCCGAAGGCGGCCCTGCTTGGCGCGCCGAGGGTGCAAGGATGAGCGGAATCAAATCAAACACTTTCGTCGATGATTTTGATCCCCTCACCCCAACCCTCTCCCGGCGGGAGAGGGAGAAAAAGACAGTCCCTCTCCCGGAGGGACAGGGACCTTGGAGAGGTACCCGTAATCTCAAATATGTTTGGCTAGTCCTCAACCTCATGCCGTGGGCCGCCCGTGGGGATGAGCCCGTGCAGCTCCCGCCCATCGAGGTCACCGAGCGCTACGATTCCCTCATCGGGATCGGCGACTCGGCGACTGCAGGCCGGGTGGGTCCCGAGCAGATCGAGTCGCGCCCGCTCCTGCGCCCCGGCGAGGTCCTGGAGACCGTACCGGGGGTGATCATCACCCAGCACTCGGGGGCCGGCAAGGCCAACCAGTTCTTTCTCCGGGGATTCAACTTGGACCATGGCACCGACTTCGCGACCTCGGTCGCCGGGATCCCTGTGAATTTACCCACCCACGGCCACGGCCAGGGCTACACCGATCTGAATTTCGTGATCCCGGAAATCATCGGCGGCATCGACTACCGCAAGGGGCCGTACTATGCCGACGAGGGGGATTTCTCGGCGGCCGGCGCGGCCCGCATCGACTATGCGAATACGCTCCCGCGTGCGCTGGTCCAGTTCACCGGCGGCAGCTACGACTACTATCGCGGCCTCATGGCCGGCTCGACCGCGCTCGCGGCCGGGCAGGTGCTCGGCGCCTTCGAGGTCTTCGACAACGACGGTCCCTGGGACCATCCCGACGAGTATCGACGTTACAGGGGTGCTGCGCTACAGCCGGGGCGATGCGCTCAACGGTTTCAACCTGACCGCCATGGGCTATAGCGGAGACTGGAACGCCACCGATCAGGCACCGCGCCGCGCCGTGGACAGCGGCGACATCGGGCGCTTCGGTGCTTTGGATACCAGCGACGGCGGCCACACCCATCGCTACAGCGCCTCCGGGGAATGGCGGCGGAGCGCCGCGGACAGCGCCACCCATGTCCACGGCTATTTCCTCGACTATGGGCTGAACCTCTTCTCGAACTTCACCTTCTTTCTCGATGATCCGGTGAACGGCGACCAGTTCGAGCAGGAGGACCAACGCCATGTGTATGGCCTCTCCGGCCACCATTCCTGGTTTCCCACCTGGGGCGGGCTCGACATCGAGAACACCGTGGGCTTGCAGATCCGCTATGACGACATCGGGAGCGTCGGGCTCTTCAACACCCGCGAACGCCGGCGGCTCCAGACCGTACGGAAAGACCGCGTGGATCAGGTGAGCGTCTCACCTTATCTCCAGAACCGCACCCGCTGGCACCCGAAGTTTCGCACCGTGGCCGGTCTTCGGGGTGATTTCTACGCCTTCGATGTCGATTCGGACGACCCGCGCAACTCCGGTACCGCCAGCGACGGGCTCCGAACCCTAAGCTCAGCCTCATCTTCGGTCCCTGGTTCGATACCGAGTACTACATCAACCTGGGCTATGGCTTCCACAGCAACGACGGCCGCGGCACCACCATCACGTTGGACCCCAAGAGCGGCGAGCCGGTCCAGCCCGTCGACCCGCTGGTGCAGGCCGAGGGTTTCGATGTGGGCGTGCGCACCGCGCTGGTCCCGGACCTCGACAGCACCTTGTCGTTCTGGCTCCTCGAGCTCGATTCCGAGCTGCTATTCATCGGCGATGCGGGTACCACCGAGGCCGGCCGCCCGAGCCGCCGCTACGGGGTGGAGTGGACCAATTACTACCGCCCGCTGCCCTGGCTCACATTCGATGCCGACTTCTCCTTCTCCAAAGCGCGATTTTCCGACGATGACGCCGCGGGGGATCACATCCCGGGCGCCATCGAGACGGTGATCGCGGCCGGAGTCACGATCGACGACCTCAAGGGTTTCTTCGGGGGGCTCCGGGTGCGTTATTTCGGGCCAAGGCCCCTCATCGAGGACGACAGCGTGCGCTCCTCATCCACCACGCTCCTCAACGCCGACATCGGCTACAAGCTCCGCGACGACCTGCGCCTCGGCATCGAGATTTTCAACCTCCTCGATTCCGAGGACAGCGACGTCGAGTATTTCTACGCCTCGCGGCTACCGGGAGAGTCCGCCGCGGGCGTGAACGACATCCATTTCCATCCCGTCGAGCCGCGTTCGGTGCGGGTCACCCTGGGCCTATCGTTCTAGTCATAGCGATAGCTGAAACGTTTAGTAGGGCGCTGAGTAATCTAGAGAAAAGAGATTAGGAAATAGGGCCCGTACCTTGGCGATCTCCCGCAGAGCTTGCCAAACGCGCTGCTGGAACGCGGTGCCGCGCACATCGAGCGGCAGGTCGAGTCCCAGGTCTAGGCGCTTCCACGAAGCCCACGACACGACTTTGGCCACCACCTGCTCGAACTCGGTGTCGCCGCCAATCACGTTGGCTCGCGGGAACCGGTCTTGTAGATCGCGCGCCAATTGGGGATCATCGCCCAGGAGAATGGCACAAACACCGCGCTCGCTTTAAGCGACGAGGATAGACCCGAGGGAGCACTCGCCGATGGCGAAGCGTACCTCCGTATTGGCGCCACCGGCGCGGCCGTAGATCGCCTCAGTCACCGTAGCGCGCCGAGCGAGCTCAGCTCTCACACGCTTGGCGCGATGCGCTCCCGCGTACGCCCTGGGCGTCAATCCCGTGACCTTCTTAAAAACGCGGTGGAAGTAATAGGTGCTCACTCCGACATGTTTTGCCAAATCCTCCAGGATCTTCCAGCGTCCCTGTGCGGTCACCTACCCGAGCCTCGAGTTCTCCCACATGGGCCACTAGTCACGGGATGACCTCCGCCGGCGCGCTCGCCAAGGAAGGCGCTGCCGCACGTGGGCTCGGGCGGTGATGCGCCGCGATCAGCGAATAGAACACCGGGACGATGAACAGGGTGAACAGCGTGCCGACGATCATGCCTGCGACCAGCACGATCCCGATGCTGTTGCGGGCCGCCGCTCCCGGCCCCGACACAAGCACCAGCGGGAAGTGGCCAAAGACGGTCGCCGTCGAGGTCATGAGCACCGGTCGCAACCGCGTCAATGACGCTTCGCGCAGCGCGGCCACTTTCGAGAGGCCGCGGGACTGCAGCGTGTTCGCGAATTCCACGATGAGGATGCCGTTCTTGGCGATCAGCCCCACGAGCGTGATGAGTCCGACCTGCGAGTAGATGTTGATCGTGGTGAGATCGATGAAGGTAAAGGCAAGCGCACCCGAGATCGCCAGCGGCACCGACCCGAGCAGCACGATCAGCGGATCGCGAAAGCTTTGGAATTGCGCCGCGAGCACCAGATAAATGAGAACCACCGAGAAGCCGAGCGTCACTGTGAGTGCCGAGCCCTCGTGGCGGATCTGCCGCGACTCCCCGGCGTGATCGAGAACGACGTTCGGACCACCGGCTGCCGCAGCGGTCTCGAGGACGCGCAGCCCCTCTTCCTTGGTCACGCCGGGATTAACGCCGCCGAAAATGCGCACGGCGTTGCGTTGTTGGAAGCGGTTGAGCGTGCGCGGCGCAGTGCTCGTCTCCACGTGCGCGAACGTCGATACGGGCACGAGCTGGCCGTCCGGCGTCTTGATCTTGAGGTCGAGCAGCGGGCCGAGCGTCGCCCGGTCCTCTTGGCCGATCTGCGGGATCACCTTGTAGCTGCGATCGAAGAAATTGAACCGGTTCACGTAATCGCCGCCGAGCAGCGTGCCGAGCTCCTGACCGACGCCGGCGAGATCGAGCCCGAGATCGGCGATGCGCTCGCGATCGAGCACGACTCTAGCCTCGGGTAGGTCGATCTTCAGGTCCGTGTCGACGTACAAGAACTTGCCGCTCTTCCAACCGGCGTCGAGCACTGCCGCGGCCGTCTCCAGCATCTGCTCGGGCGGCACGTCGCTCTGCAATACGAGCTCGACGTCGTACTGACCGGGCGTGGGCAGCGGCGGGTCCAGGCGCGGGAATACGCGCAGGCCGGGGATCTGCGAAACGGCGTCGTACACCTCGCCGAACATCTCCTCGGTCGAGCGCTCGCGCTGCGTCCAGTCCTTGGCGACCAGACCCCCGAAACCGCCCCACGCCGCGGTCAGTGACCACATGAAGTCGGTTTCGGGAAACGCGGCGATGGCGCGCTCGACCTCAAGCGATTCGCGGTTGGTTGCGGCCAGCGTCGAGTCGGGCGCGGCCTCGAAGAACAGACTGATGTGGCTCTGATCCTCGACGGGTGCGAGCTCCTGGCGCGAGAACGTGTATAGCGGCCAGGCCGCCGCCGTGACCAGCAGAGCCGCCACCACGATCGCCCAGCGCATTCCGAGCGCCACATCGAGCATCCATGCGTATCCGCGGCTGACGTATTCGAAGCCGCGGTTGACCCATGCGGTCAGCCGGCCTTCCTTGCCGTGCGCATGCACGAAGCGCGAACTCATCACCGGCGAGAGAGTGAGCGCGACGAAGCCCGACACCACGACCGCGGCAGCGAGCGTGATCGCAAACTCCAGGAACAGCGAACCGGTCAGGCCCCCCTGGAATGCGATCGGCGTGTACACCGTCGCGAGCGTGATGGTCATCGCGATGATCGGGCCGCGCAGCTCGCGAGCGCCGATCAATGCGGCTTCGCTCCGCGACTTGCCCAGACGCACGTGCCGCTCGACGTTCTCGACGATCACGATGGCGTCGTCGACCACCAGGCCGACCGACAGCACGATAGCGAGAATCGTCAGCAGGTTCAGGCTGAAGCCGGACGCGATCATGACGATGGCGGCGCCGATGAGAGAGACCGGCATCGCGACGAGCGGCACGAGGGCGGTGCGGACCGAACCCATGAACAGGAACACGATGAACGCGACGATCGCGATCGTCTCGCCGAGTGTTTTCGTGATCTCCTTGAGCGCTTCCCGCATGAACATCGTACCGTCCCAGACCAGACGCATGCCGATGTCCGCGGGCAGCGTCGGCCGGATGCGTTCCATCTCCTCGCGCAACCCCCGCGCAACTTCGATCTCGTTCGAACCGGGCAGCGGCCAGACTCCCAGATAGACGCTCTCACGGCCCTTGTACTTGGCGACCATGGCGGCTTCCTCGGCGCCGAGCTCCACCCGCGCCACATCGGAGAGCCGCACCGTCGCCCCGTCGCGATCGGCGACGATCAGGTTCTCGAATTCCTTCTGGCCGCGCAGGTCGGTGTTCGCGAGGAGATTGACCTGGACGAGGTTGCCCTTCGTCTGGCCGACCGCGGCGAGGTAGTTGTTGCGCTGTAGCGCCGCATGCACGTCGCCGGGCGAGAGATTCAGCGCGGCGAGGCGATCGGGATCGAGCCAGACGCGCATCGCGATCGCCTGGCTGCCCTCGAAGCTGACGCGTTGCACGCCATGCAAGGTCGAGAGCTGTGGCTGCAAGGTGCGCGAAAGCCAGTCCGTCAGCGCGGGGAGATTCCGCTCGGTCGATGTGAAGCCGATATAAAACGTCGCGTACGGCCGATCGGCGCGCTGCACTTCCACCACCGGCGGCTCGGCTTCCTGCGGCAGCTCGGAGCGAACCTGCTGCAGGCGCGCGGTCACTTCCGCGAGCGCCGCCGTGCTGTCGTGGTTGAGCTTCAGGCGCACGGTGATGGTGCTCACGCCGGCTCGGCTGGTGGACTCGAGGTAGTCAACACCACTGATCGCCGACACGACGCGCTCGATCGGCGTGGTGAGAAACCCGCGGACGGTTTCGGCACTGGCGCCGGTGTAGACCGTCGTGATCACCACGGAGGAGCTTTCGATGCTCGGAAACTGCTGTACCGGAAGGGTAAGCAACGCTCGCGCACCCACCAGCACGATGACGAGATTGACGACCACCGCCAGTACGGGGTGTTTGATGAAGAGGTCGGTGAACGAGCGCATGTCGATGTCCTTATGGCCTGTCCTCTTTCTGCGTCAGCCGATCATCTGACCCTACTCGCGACCGCTGCGGCGTCGCTCGCGATCGCGACGAGTGTCCCCTCGCTCAACTTGAAAGATCCCGAAGCGGCCACCTGCTCGCCGGCCGAGAGTCCCTCGTGAATCACGACCTCGTCGCCGAGCATCGCCCCGCTCTGCACAGCCCGCAGACGCACTCGGAGTTTGCCCTCCTTGTCCGGCGCGAGCACGAACACGTGGTCTCCGCCTGGTCCCTTGCGCAGCGCGCTCGCGGGGACGGCGATGGCCATGCGCGGCGGGCCGACCGGAATTCTGACGCGCACTGAGGCGCCCGGTGCAGGCACGTTAGCGGCGCCCTCGATCCGCGCGCGCACCATGGCGTTGCGGGTCGAGGGGTCGATGCGCGCGTCGACTGCGACGGTCTTCGCCGCGATGGGGTCCCCGTCCCTGGTCGCGAAAACGTCAACGCTGTCGCCCGCGCGCAGGCCCGCGGCGACGAGCTGCGGGACCGAGAAGTCTACATGCACCGCGTCGTCGACGCCTTGCAAGGTCGTAAGCTGAGTGCCCTCTTCCAGGTATTGGCCGGGGTGCAGGTCCGCCATACCCACGCGCGCGCGGAACGGTGCGCGAATCGTCTTGCGGGCCATGACCGCCTGGGTGCGCGCGATCTGCGCCAGCGCGACGTCGCGCTCCGCACGCGCACGATCCACGTCCGTCTCGGACGCGACACGGTTCTGGCCGAGGCGATGCATGCGGCGGAGCATCGTCTCGGCGAGGGCGGCCTGCGCCTTCTGCGCCTTCAACTCGGCCTCCTCGACAGAGACGTCGAGGGCGACCAGCACGGTCCCCTTGTCGACGACTTGCCCAGGCGTGAGCATGACCTGGCGGACGGTGCCGGGGCGCTCGTTGCGCAGGGTGATCGAGCGCAATGCCAAGACTGTCCCGATCGACGTCGTCGTCCGGCCGTGCTCGCGTTCCTTCGCGACGGCGACCGTCACCGATTCTATCGGCTCGGGCTGGTTCGCAGAGACCGCGTCTGTTTCTTGAATAGACGCGTACTTCCACGCGGCGAGGCTGCCGCCGGTCCCGACGACAGTCGCGAGCAGCAGAGAGGATCCGATCCAGCCACGGCGATTCATGAGCGGTGACCTCCTGAGAGTTTGGCGGCGGAGACCTTGGTCTTGGGCGCCGAGCGCACCGACCGCGATCGCGCGAGCATGTCCTCCAGCGCAGTCCGAACCCGAACCACTAGGTCTTGATTCACCGGAGCCAGCCCCAGCACCCAGTAGAGCCACAACCCGTCGATCGCCGCGGCGACGGCCTCGCCGACACCCGGAGGCAGACCGTCCTCCGCGACGCGCCGATGGAGATCGCTATAGACTGCGCGCATCGGCTCGATCAGGGAGGGGTTTTGCGCCAAGGCCGCAAAACACGCTGACGAGCTGCGCTGGAGCTCTCCTGTCCAGCATTGGGCATCCGAGAGGCAGTGGTCCAGGAGGGCCCGCGCCATGCGTCCGGGTCCTTCCGGAGTCCGCTCATAAGCCCCCATGTAACACGCTCGCCAATTGTCCGCGGAGCGTGTGACCAGCGCTTCGACGAGGCGGTCCTTGCTCGGGAAGTGATGCAGCAGACCGCCCTTGCTCATGCCCGCCTCGGCGGCGACGGCGTCGAGCGTCAGGTTGGCGATCCCCTGGCGCACGACCACCGCTTCCGCGGCGTCCAGCAGAGTGTCCAGCAGCTTGTTGGCGTTCGCTCGTTCCATGGGGCAAACGATACCGTCCGGACGGTCAGTTGTCAACCGTCCGGACGGTCTTTCTTCTGTCCACGTGGGCGTGGCGCCCGCGGTTGCCTTCTTCTCACCGAGACACGCTATATAGTCGCTTGGTAGAGCCCCAGATCGACAACGGGCCTACCCAACGCGACAGGCTTGCAGGACCAACCGTTGTCAGGCAGCACCTGACGGTTTAGTCCAGCAGCTCGCCCAGCCGCTGCTCGGGAAATCGTAGGCATTTTTCTCTCTCTGTTCTCTACCGTGCTCTTGACCGTACCCAGAACCGGCGGTAGCCTTCCAGCCTGGTCTCCGCGAGCGGCTTGGCCTCCGAGCCGGCTGGGCCGCCGCTGCGCGTCGCGGCCGCGCGAAATCAGGCCGGCGCTCGTTGGGCATGTCTTGCGGGCGCTGGCGCGCCGGCCTAAGAAGTAGAATGACCTACGCCATAGAGATCGAGGATCTGCGCAAGACCTACCGGTCAAGAGGCAGCGCTCCTGTGCAGGCCCTGGATGGCGTGTCATTCCAGGTTCCGCAGGGCCGCATCTATGGCCTGTTGGGACCAAATGGCGCGGGAAAGTCCACGCTGGTGAGGATCATCAGCACGATTACGCTGGCAAGCTCGGGACGCGCCGCCGTGCGCGGATTCGACGTTGCGCGTGAACCGCTGCAAGCGCGCCGGCAAATGGCGGTGGTGGTGCAACAGGCGGCGGAGAACCTGCTGACCGTCCGGGACAACCTGCTCATCTATGCCTACCTGCACGGCATGGCGCGGAGTGTTGCGGAGAAGCGCTTGAACGCGGTGGCCGCAGAGTTCGAGCTGGGCGGGCGCCTGCGCGACACGGTGCAGGAACTGAGCATAGGCACCAAGCGCCGCATCCAGGTGGCGAAGATCTTCATGCTCGACGCGCCGATCATCATCCTCGATGAAGCTACTACCGGCATGGATCCGCTCAGATCCGCTCATGAAGCGGCGCGTGATGGACCGGCTGCGCGCCGAGGCCCGCAGCGGGCGAACCATCCTTTGACCACGCAGGTGCTCAGCGAGGCCGAGGAACTGTGCGAGACCATCATGATCCTGAACCACGGCCGCACGATGGCGTCCGGCACACTGCTGGAACTGCGCAAGCGCGCCGCACACACCTTCCGCGTAAGCCTGTCGTTTGCGCACACCAACGGTGAACTGGTCGGTCGGCTCGAGGCGCTGAGGCCGCTTGAATTGCGGGTGAACGGCAGCGCGGCCGAGATGCTGTTTCACGGCGAGGAGGCCTCCCTGCTCGGCAAACTGGCCGACATCTCGCGTGACACGCCGATCCTGCAGTTCGAGGTCCGCGGTCCGACCCTGGAGGAAATTTTCGTGAGCCTCATGAGAGACTCGCCATGAGGCCGATCGTGGCGGTCTTCTACCGGGACTACCGTCAGCGGATGACGAACGTCGCGTTCGTGTTCTGGGACCTGTTCGTGCCGCTGGCCTACCTGATGCTGTTCGGCCTGGGGTTCGAACGGATGATGGCAGGCTCCTTCGTCATCGGCGACCAGATCCCCGGTTACACGGCCTTCCTGCTGCCCGGCGTTCTTGCGATGGTGGCTTTCAGCGTAGCGATGAACACGTCCTGGGGGTTCTTCATGGACAAGGACTCCGGGATTTTCTACGAACTGCTGACCTATCCGATCACCCGGCCGCAATTGCTGATCGGCAAGATCGGTTTCAGTGTCCTGCTGAGTGTGATCGGCTCGCTACTCGCGATTGTTCTTGGCGTCTTGGCAATGGATATTCGGATCCGCTGGGATTTGCTGCCGCTCACAATCGCGATCGTGGTGGCGGCCACCGCGAGCTGGTTTTTTCTATTCAGCATGTTCGCTATCCGCCTGCAGCGCATGGATGCCTTCAACACGGTAACGAGCGCAGCCTACATCCTGCTCATGTTCATCAGCCCGATGTTCTACCCTCTTGCCGATCTGCCGGCGTGGTTCCGCGCCGTGGCCTGGCTCAACCCGATGACCTGGCAGGTGGACCTGTTGCGGTTCAGCCTGCTCGGCACAGGATCCGCCGCAACGTTGCTGCTGGAAGCCGCGGCCGTGGTCGGCTTTGCGCTTGTCTGCCTGGCCATGGCGCCGCGCGCCCTGAACCGCGCTGACTAGATCCTATGCAAAGGTTGCAGGACACCGGCAGTGCCTTGATGGCTGCATCTTTTTGTCAGAACGGCAGATCCGAGACGTCTTCCGGTCCGTCTGCGACGATTTCGGGCTGTTGCCTGAACATTTGCAGCTTGCCACGCACATAGCCGTAACCTCGGCGCGGCTCGGTGACGGTCCTACCGCCTTCGGTGCCGCCGGCAATGTAGCGTGCCGTGAGAAGTTCGACTAGCCTTTGCCCTTTTTCCGTTTCGATGTCGGGAATCAAGATAGCGAAAGGCTGCGCTCGCGATCCAATGCGTACAATAGCCTTGCGCGCTCCTAGGCGCTGGTAGTTCTGGAATTCGGTAAAGATGTGACCTTTTGCCCCTGCTGCGCAAGCGCCTCGATTGCTTCGAAATCTATGCGCGGGTTAAGGATCTTGCTGCCGTGCGCCCGGGCGCGGCGATAGTCGTCGATGACGGCCGCACGCCATGCCCACCACGCCGTCAGCGCCGGGTAGTCGCGCTGTACCGAACCGTTGACTTCGACTTGGTTCCACAGGCCAAGGCGCTGGGCTTGCGCGCGCCGTTCCGCCGCCAAATAGCGTTGATGCAAGGCATTGGTGCGCACGTTGCCGTACTTGGGAAAGTACGGGCTAAAGCCTTCTTCGATAAGGTGCTCTTGATAGTCCAGATCGTCGATGAAGACCAGGGCCAGCAAACGGCCGAAGTTGTCGCGATACCGAGCAAGTGAGGTATCGGGCGGAGTGCCACTCGCCGGTTCATCGAGATCCAGAGTGATCGTGCGCCCCTGGGTGAAGAGCGTTGCGGCGTGAGCGGCCGCTTTCTTGCCCCAGGGGGTTTGGGGTTTGTCGCCGCCCGCCTTCGATTCTTCTGTATCGAGTGCTTGGATGCGCACGGACTCAGACTTGCCGTTGATGACGATGCGTACGGTATCGCCGTCGACCGGACGGTCGACCGGTCCATCGAGTCTTTGATTGGTCATGTGAGATCCTCCCCGACTATGGATGGTCAACACTAACATGGGAAGTCTTATCCGAATATGACATTTCTCACAAACCCAGCGTTCTTGCGGCACAGGAAAGATCTTGGCGGTGAACCTGCTCTGGAGAGCTGGGGTGTTTGCCAGCACGCCTGTCGCATTTGGCACCGGGCCGCGGTGCTTGCGTAAGCCGGCTTTACGTTCCGCCGGACGGTGACGACGACTGAACGTTGTGACCCTTAACAGACCATCAAGATGGTCGCCATGGAACCGTAACCGAACTGTCATCGGGGTTAAATTCTCTGGCCCTAGGATATTCGACAGATGCTCGGTCCAATTTAACTCGACGGGGAGAACACCATGCGCAGTAGCTCAGGCAGATTAGCATTGACGGCCGTGCTGGCCGTGCTGTCAGCGTTTGCTTCGCTGGCATATGCGGATAGCGACAGCCGGTTTCATCACAACGGGTTCGAAGACGACGACGGACACGGCTACTACGATAGGCACGCGAAAAAGAACGATGACGACAGCATACAGCTCGGCCCGCGACCGTTTTATCTCGTCAAAGGCATGGATGACAGCGATCTTAAGAAGCGACTCCTGCAATGTAAGAACGGTCCCTTCCTCCGCAGCGATTTCTCAATCGGCCACCGCGGCGCTGCTTTGCAATTCCCCGAGCATACGAAGGAATCCTACGAAGCCGCGGCGCGCATGGGTGCCGGCATCGTCGAGTGCGACGTGACCTTCACGAAGGACAAAGAGCTGGTCTGCCGCCATTCGGAGTGCGACCTGCATACGACAACCAATATCGTCACCATCCCGGAGCTGAATCAGAAGTGCTCAGTGCCCTATACCGGGCCTGGGTCAAGCCCCAAATGCTGCACCAGCGATCTGACACTCGCCGAATTCAAGACACTCAGGGGCAAGATGGATGCGAGTGATCCCGGCGCAACCACGGCTGAAGGGTTTCTCGGCGGCACCACGAGCTGGCGGACGGACCTCTACACCGGCCGCGGCACCTTGCTCACCCTCAAGGAAAGCATTCGGCTTAACGGGAAACTCGGCGTTAAACACACGCCCGAGCTGAAGGGTGGCGATGCGTCACGGATTAACCAAATCTTCGGTAGTCAGGCGAACTACGCACAGGCAATGATTGACGAATTCAAAGCGGAAGGCGTCAATCCGAAGGACGTCTGGGCGCAGTCTTTCAACCCCGATGACGTTCTCTACTGGATTCAGAACAAGCCCAGCTTCGGCAAGCAGGCCGTCTATCTGGACGACATCGACCCGACCGCTAGCCCACCGATCCCGGGGCTAACAGTTGCCGAGCTACAGCAACTCGGAGCCCAAGGCGTGAAGATCATCGCGCCGCCGCTGTTTGCATTGCTCGAGCTGAATTCCTCCGGCGAGATCGTTCCCTCGCCGTACGCGCTGGACATCAAGGGCCTCGGATTCGACATCATCGCCTGGACTTTCGAACGCTCCGACCTTCGCCGCGGAGCATCGACTGCCGGGTTCTATTACCTGTTCGATGCGGAGGGAAAGGCAGTACAGAAGGACAGCGATATGTATAAGGCGCTGGACGTTCTGGCGCGCCAAGTCGGTATTCTGGGCATCTTTTCCGACTGGCCTGCAACCGTTACTTACTACGCTAACTGCATGGGCTTGAAATAGCCCCTCCGGGGGCAGCCACTACCTCCGGGCTGCCCCTCTTTTCTTTTTGCGCACAGCGGTTCTAGTCGAAAACAGCGTTCGCCGAGGTCAGCAGCGTGTATGAACTACAAGACGACAGCCGGCCGATTCGTAATGCGGCCATTCCGATCGCCGTCAACAGCGATCGCTATTGGCGTATGCAAGCGCAAGCGGCCGACGGTATCGGACGCGGCGCGCCGACCCTTGCGGTCCGTCCTCGAGCCAGAAAAGACATTGGTAGATTGACCATGATATTCACTACTACGGACGCTCAAAAAGCGTGGCAACCTACAACGAGCTGGGACAACACTGCGTAACCCCGCTGCTTTTCCTGGGATGTACAGATTGCCGTATGGTCAGCCCCTGGATTGCCAAACCACCGGACTGCGTGATGAATGTAGCACCTAAATCCGGCCGTTGGTTCAATTCGACCCAATGCGGACATTCAAGAACCATGTAAACGCATACTGCTCGTATTCGACTGCAACCACGGAACGGGGCAGCACCACTCTACAGGCACGGACACTTGATTCTCCCCAATACGGCATCATCGATGGCCTGTGCCAGTGCCCTCGATGGTGTCCAACGGCCTCCTTGCGCGATGAATTGGTTAGCAGCGGTATTTACTTACGGTTTGGAGCGAGAGCAGTATCTCCGCCTTGCGCGTAAACACGCGAGTCCAGACCAACGCAAGGCGTTGGCGTCACAGACGAAACCATGATGTCCGCGGCAATCATAATCCACCCAATGTTCCACCGAGAGGATGCGCACCAACGATGAAAGTCGGACGCAATGACCCTTGTCCTTGCGGCAGCGGCAAGAAATACAAGAAATGCTGTTTGCTCCAAGACCAGCAGCAAGCAATCACCGCGCGCAAAGCGCAGCAAGCGACGATCAAGCCAACCATAACATCATCCGAGCGCCTTGCCGGATCCCCGGACCATAGAACCGCCGTTGAGGCAGCCAACGTCCCCGTGTCGGCGATTGACCGTTGTTGGGACCAGTTCGAGGCATCCGACTACGAAGAACGGATCCGCTTGTTCCTGCAAACGTTAGATGAACCGTACGTGATGGATGATGAAATGGCGTTCTATATGCTGACCAATCTGTCCAGCGCCAGCATAAAACGCAATGAGCGAGCGCGTTTTGAGGCCTTGCTGGACGCCTTGCAAAGCCGCCTGCCTAGCATCTATGAGGAATCTGCGCATGAATATCTGGCCTGGCGCATCGACAATGCCCTCGCGCTCGCGCGCCATGACGCGATCCTACCTTTGGCCAAGGCGCTCGCAGAACGCGCCGATAGAGACTTCGACAATTTTGCCTCCGTGCGCGATCAATTAGCCTATCATGGTCAGTACGCCGCACTGCTCGAAGCTACGCGCACCGCCCATCCTAAGATATGCGGCAATGACGACATCACGGACTGGGGCCAAAAGGAGTCTACTTCTAAGGCCAGAAAGTATGTGATATTCGACTATGTGGAGCGTACGGCCGTCCCCGATCCTGACGATCCCATATTGCTACAAGAACTGCAAAGCTACGGACCCATAGATCCAGAGAAACTAGCGAAATTTATTAGCCACTTCACCGGGCAGCTCAAGGGTCAATGGACTCTTCAAGACTTTGAAACGGACACCCCCGAGCGGTGGTCGGTTGGCATCGACGATGATCTTGACGAGACCGCGGAGACCACAGCGACGCAAACGTTTTGCTCACTTGGCTTGGAGTTCATTGGTTACTCGCACCGAGTTGAAGGAATCAGTTACACCAAGGCCGATCTTGGTGCGTCCGAGCTTTGCCACTACCTGGTGGAACGAGACCGGGGGGCGTTACACCGCCTGGCCACGCCCGCGCACTCGGCACGCGGCAGGCAAACAAAATCCAAGCCGCCACCCAAGGTATTGCACCCCCTCTGCCCTGACTACACATCATTGCGTCATTACCTAACGAGGGAGGCGGGCTTCCTATTGCATCGGCAACATGCGCTCGCGGCAGCGCTGGAACTGGTCCCCTTGTGGCTGCGCTTTCTGCAGGCTCAAAGCCTTATCGACGAGGCACGACAATCGACCACGATAGCCGCACTTCGACCACTCTGCCGAGAGAGGCTCGACTTGTGCGAAGAGTCCCTGGACGATCCGGCACCGTCCCTCAATCTAAAATTGGCATATGGGTTGGCCCGGCAATAAAAATGCAACACTCGACGAAAGATTGCAGCGCTTGTCGCTCCGGCTGCGGACCCACTGTACCCTCGTGCCTGAATGAGAGGCCTCAAGCTACCGAACGATAGGGCCTGTGGTAAAAAAATGCGAATGGCTTGTAATAACATGAGTTCAACAAGCTCATCAGCTGTCATGGTCGGCGATTTTTCGCAACCCAATGGGGCGCTAAAAGCCAAAGCTCATTCAATTAGCGCAGCAGTTCGTAGTCGCCCCATACCAACTTTTTTGGTCCTCGTCGTCAAGTGTTTGGGGACCTCGGTCCACCAATATTTTGAAATTAACCAACTTGCTTTTACCATCATATTTAATGTACATATCTAAACCGAGTGGAAAACCATGCGCCAGACGACCTTCACCGAGCTGAGAAACAACGCCAAGGCCTTCTTCGATGCGGTTGAGGCGGGTGAAACGGTACGCGTGTTGCGGAATGGCAAACCGATCGCCGACATTGTCCCCGTTCCGCCCGAGACCCCTTCTTGGAGGCGGCGGTCCGCAGAGCCTTTGGTCGTTAAGGGTATTAAGTTGAGCGAAGAGATCATGCGAGACCGGGAAAATGCGGCCGCATAAAGTTGTTTTTCGACACCTCGGCCTTCGCTAAGCGGTACGTGACCGAGAATGGCACGAGCCGTGCCGGCAGGAACTCCTGCCATCTCCAGCGGATGAACCGGACCTTGTCGGGCCGCCACGATCGATCTCATAAAACTGCTCCAGCAAGGCTAACGGCCTATCGGCTGCAATGCCGCGCATCCGCTTGCACGACAGTGCTTGCTAGGATCTGCTCCTGAAACAGGGCGCCTTGTCAGTTTTATTGTTAAAATAGTTTATCCGCGCATTATTCCTTGTTATACTTTTCCGGCATAATTATGAAGTTATGGTAGATTGTTTCTAAACTACTCTCATTACAAACGCTTGCGGGTGGAGCCGTCGGATCGGTGTTACCGGACCGCGTGGGGATCGACGACGCTCTGGTCGCTACTCTGTACCGTGGCGCTCACCTCCCTGGCCCAGGCACTGGACACATTGCCGCCGGCCGAGGCCGCGCGCCTGCACGCCCAAGCGATTGACACCGCGCGCGGCGGAAATTTTAGACCCGCGCTGCGGACCCTGGAACGGCTGCGCGCGCAGGACCCGGCGAACCGGCGCTACGTGTATGATCACCTGCTGGTGCTCACCTGGGCCGAAAAGGATCAGGCCGCGTTGGATCTCGCGCCGCTCGTGGACCGGACGGCGGCACCGATAGAGGTCGTGGAGGCCCTCGCCAAGGCGGCTCGCAACCGCCGGCGCTTCGAGCTGGCCGAATCGCTCTACCGGGCAGCGGCCAGCCGGGAACCCGAGCGCTTGGCGGCTCGTATCGGTCTCGGCCTGACGCTCGCCGACGCCAAACGCGCCGATGAGTCCCTGGCGCTCTTCGACGATCTGCATCGAGGCCATCCTGATGAGATCGAGGTTCTATTCGCTTATGGTTATACCGCGGAGTCCAAGCGTGACTTCGTGCGCGCGCTTTGGGCCTATGATGAGGTGTTGGCGCGGGACCCCGCCAACCGGCGCGCCTTACGGCTCAAGGCATTGGCCGCCGCGAGCTTGGGCATCCCCCACGTGGCCTTGGACCTCGCGTCCCGGCACCCCGGACTATTGAGCAAGACGGAGATCGAACGTATCGAAGCCGATCGCATCGCCCTTCACGTCCGCTGGGGTGAGCTCCCTCCGCTCACGCGAGGTGCCCGTTTCGCCGAGACCGATAAGGCACTACAGCTCATGGATGAACAGTATCGCGGGGACTGGTCTCGCCTCGATCTCAGCGTGCCCAAGCACCGCCGCCTGGCCTTCGACCGGATGGTAGCCTTGGGCGACCGGGCACGGATGACCGAGGTCGTCGATCTCCACCGCCAACTGGTCGCCGCTAAGGTAGAGATCCCTGATTACGCCCTGGTCGCCGCGGGCTCTGCCTATCTCTATCTTGAGCAGCCTGAGGAAACGCTGCCGATCGTTGAACAGGTGCTCAAACACGACCCGGCGAATTTCAGTGCGCGGCTGTCGCTCTTCTATACCTATGTTGAACTGGATGATTTCGCCAAGGCGCTCACGGTGATCGACAAACTGAACGCCGAGCAGACCCCCTGGCTAAACCGTGGCGGCGAAGCGCGTCCCAACCCGAAGCGGCAGATCACCGAGATCGCGGCCGGCTACGGGCGCGCGCTTGCCGATGATCTTGCCGGCGCCCAGGAACGGTTTGAATCGATGCTCACCATCGCCCCCGAGAATACCGAGGTGCGCAAGGAGCTGGCGACCGTGTACCGATGGCAGGGCTGGTCCGAGCGGGCGCTCGACGAGTTCGACTACATCGCGATGCGCGAACCCGACTATCTCGACAATCAGGTGCAACTCGCGACCACGGAACTTGCGCTCGGCCTCTACCCGCGGGCAGAAGCCGGTGTGGCGCGGCTCCTTCGCGACTACCCCGAAGGCAAGCACGTCCAGCGGCTGGGGCGCGAATGGGATCTCCATAACCGGCCGGAATTCAGCGTCGCGACCCGCGCCGCCGAGGGGGGTGGCGGCGAGCTCGGCACCAGCGAGATCAAGAACGACGCCCTGCTCTATTCCAGCCCGATCGCACATCACTACCGCGCCTTCTTCCGCGATCATTTTTTCACGGCCGAGTTCGCCGAAGGGACCGCCAGCGACCATCGCGTTGGGGGCGGACTAGAATACCGGCGCCACCGCCTCCGCATGAGCGGCGAGCTGTATCAGGGAACCGAGGACGATCATAAGTTGGGGTTCGCGGTGCTCGCGGGCTGGCGGCAGAGCGATCACCTTCGATTCGAGGGCGCGGCGGAGTACGACAGCATCGAGACACCCTTGCGGGCCATTGGCAACGGCATCAGCGCACATCGATTCGGGGGCAGTGGCGAATACTCCTGGAACGAATCGCAGCGGGCCACGCTCGACTACCGGTTCTTCGATTTCGACGACGGCAATCATCGCCACGCGATCGCCGGCGCGTTCCATCGCCGCCTGATCAACTGGTCTCAGTTCAAGCTGACCGGTATCCTCGATCTTTACGCGTCCACCAATCGGGCTAGCGATGTGATCTATTATTCGCCCAAGAAGGATTTCTCCTGGAGCGTCACCTTCGATAGCGACTGGCGTCTTTACCGCCGTTACGAGCGCAGCTTCAGCCACCGGCTCGCCGCCACCGTGGGTCAGTACTACGAGGACGAGTTCGACCCGGGCACCACCTGGTCGTTCGCCTATCAGCACGATTGGCAATTGAGCGAGGCGCTCCGGTTCACCTACGGGGTCATAAGAAGCCGCCGGGTCTTCGATGGCGAGCCCGAGTTCGAATCGGCGGTGTATGGAAACCTGATGGTGCGGTTCTAGAATATGTTACGCCGGTGTTGTGTAGTTCTGTTCTTGTTCGTCTTGCCCACAAGCTCGCTTGCGGCCGAACAGCCGTTTTACGCCCTCTGCTATCACGAGGTACGCGACGATACCCTGGATCGAGGGGGTCCCGATCGGTTCGCGGTGTCTATCGATACGCTGATCACCCATTTTACCTGGCTGCGGGCGCACGGCTACCACCCCATCGGCGTCGAGGATCTCATCGCGGCCCGCGATGGCCGCAAGCCCCTGCCGGCGAAGCCCGTGCTGCTCACCTTCGATGACGGCTACGCCAGCGTGTACACGCATGTCTACCCGTTGCTCAAGCTGTTTCGCTATCCGGCACTGGTGGCCTTGGTGGGCAGTTGGCTGGAGATCGGCCCCGATGCTCAGGTCCCTTCTGGGGACGCACGGGTACCGCGATCTCGCTTTCTCAGTTGGGATCAGATCCGCGAGTTGCAGTCTTCGGGCTTGGTCGAATTCGCCTCCCATACCCATGATCTGCACAAGGGAGTCCTCGGCAATCCCCAGGGCAATCTCCTCCCCGCTGCGGGAGCAAGAATTTACGATCCGGAAACCCGGCGTTACGAAACCGACGCCCAATACCGGCAGCGGATCCGAGCCGACTTGAAGACCAACTCCGACCTGATGGCCAGGGAGCTTGGAAAACGCCCACGGGTGCTGGTGTGGCCTTACGGCCGGCATAACCAGGTCGCCGTCGATCTCGCCCGGGCCGAAGGCATGCCCATCACCTTCACCACCGCCGAGGATTCGCTCCCTCACGTGCATGGGCTGGCGGCGGCGGGCCGGTTCCTGATCGACGCCGACGCCCCGATTGCAGACCTCGTCGACCGGATCTTTGCACCCCAGACCAGGAAGCCCCCGCTTCGCGTCGCGCAGGTGGATCTCGATTATCTTTACGACCCGGATCCCGCACAGCGGGAGCGCAATCTGGGGCTGCTCTTGGATCGCATCAAAGCCATGCAGATCAGCACGGTGTTCCTGCAGGCGTTCGCGGATCCGGATGGGGACGGGACCGCGAGCGCGCTCTATTTTCCCAATCGCCACCTGCCGATGCGCGCCGATCTCTTCAATCGAGTCGCCTGGCAGTTACACACCCGCGCGGGGGTATCGGTTTACGCCTGGATGCCGGTGCTCGCCTTCGACCTTCGAGACCCGGCACGGCAGCGGCGTCTGCAAGTCAAATCCGATAGCGGGGATAAACCGAGCGATTACCGGCGTCTGTCGCCTTTTCATTCCGAGACCCGGACGATCGTCGGGGAGATCTACGAGGACCTCGCGGCGCACGGCATCTTCGACGGTCTGCTGTTCCATGACGACGCCTATCTGTCGGACCATGAAGACGCGCACCCCGCGGCGCTCGACTTCTATCGGACTCGGGGACTTTCTCGCTCCATCGCCGAGATCCGTGCCGACCCGATCGCGTTGCAACGATGGACCCGGCTCAAGACACGGGCCTTGATCGACTTCACACGGGCCCTCGCCGACCGAGTACGCGTGTATCAACCGCAGATCAAGACGGCCCGAAATCTTTATGCGCGGGTCGTGCAGGCGCCCGAAAGCGAAAGCTGGTTCGCCCAGAGTCTACCTGAGTTCGTTCAGTCCTATGACTTTACGGCCTTGATGGCAATGCCCTATATGGAGGGCGCGGACTCGCCCGACGCCTGGCTCGGGCAATTGCTGGACCGCGTCGCGGCGCTACCGGGGGGGCTGGACAAAACGATATTCGAACTTCAAAGCCGCGACTGGCGCAATAACAGAGATATTCCAACGGCGACGTTGGTCTCACAGATGGAAATGCTCCTGCACAAGGGCGGCCGGCACATCGGCTACTATCCCGAGGACTTCATCCGCAACCACCCAGCCTTACCGGCCTTCATGCGCGGGATCTCCCTCAACGATTATCCGTTCCTTCCCTAACTCGGCGGCTTTTACATCTTCGCCGCCTATGGCCGATAACCCATAGTAACGCCGGGTCGCCGCCGGCAACGGCCATAACACGCGTACCCCTGGGACCGCCGTCCGTGGCGACACCGCGCTGCGCAACCGGCCGAGTCAATCCCGGCGCTATGGGGAAAGCCCTGTGAGCAGCTTGATAAAGGAGTAAACCGTGGCAAATTGGATCGACGGAATCCTAGGATTCGCATTTTATTATCCCCTGTTTATGGCCTACCTATGGATAGTGGGTGGCTCCTACTATTATTGGCACTGGGAGCGCAAGGATCGCAGGGCTTACGAAAACCCGCCCAGGCTAACGGAGTATCCGCGGGTTTCCATCATCGTTCCCTGCCACAACGAAGGTGACAACGTCGCCGACACCTTAACGGCGTTGTTGAATCAAGCGTACCCCGATTTCGAGATCATCGCCGTGAACGATGGCAGCAGCGATAGCACGGGCACAGTCCTCGACGCCTTCGCGGCAAACCATGAGCGCGTGCGTGCGCTGCACCTCGCCAAGAACCAGGGAAAAGCGATCGCCATGCGTATGGGCGCCATGCTCGCCGAGAGCGAGTTTCTCGTTTGTGTTGATGGCGATGCCTTACTCGACCCTAACGCCGTGGCCTGGATCATGATGCATTTCGTCTCCGGCGCGCGTGTAGGCGCCGTGACTGGCAACCCCAGGATCAGGACCCGTTCGAGCCTCCTCGGCAAGATCCAGGTCGGCGAGTTTTCCTCCATCATCGGTTTGACGAAACGAGCGCAGCGCATCTACGGGCGCATATTCACCGCCTCGGGTGTGGTCACCGGCTTCCGGAAAAGTGCGCTGCACTGGGTCGGTTATTGGAGCCCGGATATGATCACCGATGACATCGACATCAGTTGGAACCTGCAGATGAATCATTGGGACATTCGCTTCGAACCGAACGCCTTATGCTGGATCCTGATGCCGGAGACCTTGCGTGGTCTATGGAAACAGCGCTTGCGCTGGGCGCAAGGCGGCGCCGAGGTGTTGCTGAAATACTTCCCCGGCCTATGGTCATGGCGCAAACGGCGCATGTGGCTCGTTTGGTTCGAACTGCTGCTTAGCCTCTTGTGGGCCTATGTCATGACGTCCGTGTTCATTTTGTGGGCGCTGGGCAAGGTCGTCGCGCTGCCTGAGTCGTGGATGATCGAAACCCTGCTGCCGGGCTGGACAGGGGTGATGCTGGGTTTCACCTGCCTATTCCAATTCGCCGTGAGTTTGGCCATCGACAGCCGCTACGAACCCAACACCGGCCGCTATTATTACTGGGTGATCTGGTATCCCATGGCTTACTGGTTAATCAACGTATGTACGGCGGTGGTGGCCTTGCCACGCGCCGTCATTAATCGCAAGGGGGGGCGCGCGGTGTGGATCAGCCCCGATCGCGGAATCAACCCCGAACGCGGGGCAACGCCATGACACCTACACTGGTGATCGAACGGCCTGATCTTCAGGCGTGGCGGCAGCGATACGGCTATGCGGCCATCACCTTCGTGTTTTGGGGCTTCTATCTGTACCTGTGGCAACCGCTGCTCAGCCTAGTGCTCTGGTCCGTCGGGCTAGGCCTGGCCTATGAGGAAATGCTTAATCTCGGGGGATTTAGGGGATTGCTGAACCTCCTGGGTTTCTATGTTTCTATCATTGCCGCGCTTTCCGCGGTGTTTTTGGGATGGGCGTGGATAAATTATTTGCGATTCCGCGGTGCTGATAGACGCCGGGCGGCTCCGGCCGTAAATCCGCGGGAAATTGCCGAGTTCTTTAACGTCGCGCCAGAGAATCTAATCCAATGGCGCGCATGTAAATCGCTTACCCTCCATCATGACCCCCACGGCGACGTGGTCGCCGCGGAGCCCGGGCCGGGGGCGTCATACCCGTTCTTGGTGCAATGCGATCGGAACCCTGCGCCTAAGCGTGTCGCGAATCTCTGACCGCCCCTTCTTGATGCCGCGTCCGGGGCCGTCGCCGGGCGGGTGCGGGCTACGGCGTATAAAAAAAATCGCTCGCCAAATAGCGGTCCCGGGAATGGCGGAGCAGGACCAGGACGACGGCCGCCACCGGCAATGCGATCAATACGCCCACCATGCCAAACAATTGGCCGCCGGCCATGACGGAAAAGATGACCGCCACCGGATGCAAGCCGATGTGCGTGCCCCGATAGCGGCGCTTCTTTACTTTCGATGAAGCTATTCGCGCACCTTGAAAGGTATTTCACTTCAACGTCCACATCACTATTTCCGTCATGCCAGCAAAAGCCAGGGCCAGGGACGGGCCCTGCTTGGCGCCCCGAGGATGGAAAGCTGGCATCCACTCTTTAATCAAACTCCCGTGGATTCCAGCTTTCGCTGGAATGACTGATCCGAAATAATGTCAAGCCTGTAGCTGTTTCAACGCCACCGCGTTATTGAAACCATGCACTGGTTAGCTGCCCGCCTCACGCTACTGACGCACTGATTACAACCGCGCCCACGCACCCGCTACTGGCTCTATGTATACCGATCGCAATTGAGTTGTCAGGCGGGTCCGGCTCGTTGACAAGCCAAGGCATTGACACCGGCGTCATGCCAGCGAAAGCAGCTGTCTCGGCCTAAGACTGGAGAAACGGACCTCCGCGGTCGATATGCAAACCGCACCATGGTCTTCGGCTTAATCGCGCTAGCCATTCAGCGCGGCTTCCCATCCCTCCGAAGGAGCGAACTCGTCATGGACGATTTAATTTTGTTATGGATCAATTTCACCCGGTCGCAAACCCCGCCCGAGGTGCTGCGCGAGCTCGGCACCAACTTCACGGTGAACTGGCTGCCGGGCGCCCAGACGCTTGACGAGAGCGTCCTGCCCTCTGAACCCTGTATCGCCGTTTTTGACTTCGACGATCCGAGCCCCGAGGGCCTGGCCATACTGAGCGAATTCAAGCTGCGGCACCCCTCTATCCCCATCTTGATGCTGTCATTGCATCACGATACGGCGCTGGTGCTATGGGCGCTGCGGGCGCGGGTATGGAATTTTTTCCCGAAGCCGTTTCGAGCCTCGGACTTTATCCGAGAAATAGAACCGCTCCGAAAAATCATCGCGAGCAAGAAGCAAGAACCGGCGAGGGACATTGTCCGGCCCCGGAGCATGGACGCTAAAGATCCTAACGGAAAAAAACCGACTCGATCCGAATGGGCGGTAGCGAAGGCAAAAGAATACGTCGATAAGCACTTCGCCGAAGACATCAAGGCCAGCGAGGTGGCCACGCACTGCGCCATGAGCTATTTCCACTTCAGCCGCAGCTTCAAACGCGCCTGCGGAGAGTCCTTCAACGACTATGTGCAACGGGAGCGTTGCCGCCGGGCGGCCAAGCTTCTCCAGGACCCGAACATGAATATCACGCGCGTCTGCTTCGATGTCGGGTTTAAAGACGTCTCTTATTTCGCGCGCGTGTTCAAGCAATGCCAGGGAACGACGCCCTCCGCTTCTCGCGCTGTCGAGCGCGTTGTCGAGGCGCGCGTCTTCGCCGCCGCGCCCATGACTGCAGACGGCCCGGAAATTCCGGCGCATACCGAGCAAAAAAATCCTATAGCCGCGCAAAAATATGCCAGCGGAAAACGCGCGACACGCCGATAATTCTCATCACTGGTAGAGAGTGAAGCGTGAATGCTTCAGCGGATGAACGGATCGCCAGGGAAGGAGCAAGGAGACGTCTCGCGACATCAAGTACAGGGACGCACTCGATGACTCCTAAATTGACGGAACCAACCGTTCGTCCGCTGCCGGTACTGAAACGTAAACTTTGTTGACTATATTAGGAGTAATTATCATGGACAAGATTTTTGCCTTTCTTCGCGACGAGAGTGGTTTGACGACTGTCGAGTATGCCGTGGCCGGTGGCTTGATCGCGGCCGCCGTTATAGTGGCATTTCAGACCCTTGGCGGAACCGTCGGTGAGGTCATCACAAACATCGATACGGAGCTACAGGCTAGCCTCCCCGCTGCTGCTGCTCCGTAACCGGAGAGGTCAAAGGCACGGAGGGGCAACTTCATGCCCCTCCGCCTTGCCTTATAAATTTTTCCGTACGCTGGATTGTTACGTGAAAAGAATACTGAATTATTTATATGAGTACAGCCGTGCTGACGAATGGAATTCTTTATCTTGTATTGGCGCTCGTACTGGTAATCGCCGCCTACACGGATCTACGCCATCAGCGTCTACCGAATGTATTAACCGCTGG
The DNA here is from genome assembly GCA_030859565.1 of Pseudomonadota bacterium. NCBI lineage: Bacteria > Pseudomonadati > Pseudomonadota > Pseudomonadota bacterium. The sequence continues at coordinate 4,217 of JALZJW010000027.1, read as the reverse complement.
CGCGGCCGTTTGCGGTTTCGGCCTGCAAGGTTGGTATCTCGGCCTCTCCGGCCTCGGCATTGCCTTGGGTGGCTTCGGCGTGGGCCTGATCGGATTTTTACCTTTTTATCTTAAAGGCGGTATGGGCGCGGGGGATATCAAACTCATGGCTTCCGCCGGCACGTTTCTCGGCGCCAAACTTAGTTTAATCGCGATCGCTTACACGCTGATCGCCGGCATGGTGTTCGGCCTCGCTTACGCCGCCTGGCGCGGCGGCGCATGGTCCATGCTGCAACGCTATATGGCGACGCTGCGTTTTCTCGCCGTCACAGGCACCGTGAGCCACACGGGTCCGCCACCGGGAGAGGTGGCGGCCCAACGGTTTCCTTATGCGGTCCCGATCGCTATCGGGACCCTGTCGGCGCTCATGTGGCCCATTTTCTAAGGAACTAGCCATGCAAGCAATCAATGCGCTTTTTAGCCCTACCGGATTCCACGAGGACGTCGCCTCGGAAGCAACTGCCGTTACCGCCCTCGCCCCGCGTCCGCGTACTTGTGTGGAGACCGGCTTGAGCGAAAATCTGCTCCAAGAGCTGATCGTCAAGCACCTCCATAACGAGGGCGTAATGGAGCTTGGCCAGCTCGCATCGCGCTGCGCGCTGCCGGGGCCGGTGCTCGATGACATCGTCGCGGCGCTGCGCAAACAGAGTTATGTGGAAGTGCGCGGAGCGGCGGATCACTCGGGAGCGCTGCGCTTCGCTCTCACCGATCGCGGGCGGGTTTTCGCCATGGAAGCCCTGATGCGCGACGGCTATGTCGGGCCCGCGCCGGTGCCGCTCGCCCACTATGCAAAGATCATCGAGGCACAGACCGTACACGGCCATCAAATCACCCGCGAAGCCATGCATAAGGCCTTCGCCACGACCACGATTCGCGCCGAGATCCTGGACCAGCTCGGCGCCGCCTTGAACTCAGGCCGCGCGACCTTCGTCTACGGCCCGGCCGGCAGCGGCAAGACCTATATGTGTCAGCGCCTCGCCCGGATGCTGGGCGATCCGGTGTTGATCCCGCACGCCATCGCGGTTGGCGATACCGCCGTCCGGCTCTTCGATCCGGTCGTGCACCACCCGGTAGAAAGCCGGCCGGCGGGCCCCGAGCTAATGCTGCAACAGGGGTCCGATCCGCGTTTCGTACTGTGTCGCCGGCCGGCCGTGATCACGGGCGGCGAGCTGACCCTGGACATGCTGGAGATCCGCTATGACGCGGCGTCGCGCCAGCACCACGCGCCGCTGCAGCTCAAGGCCACGAACGGTATTTATCTGCTCGATGATCTCGGGCGCCAGCGCGTGGCGACGGTCGATGTGTTCAACCGCTGGATCGTCCCCTTGGAATCCAAACAGGATTTCCTGAGCTTGGCCTCGGGCGCGCGCTTCCCCGTGCCCTTCGATCTGGTGTTGGTCTTTTCCACCAACGTCGATCCGGCGAAGCTCGCCGACGAGGCATTCCTGCGCCGCATCGGCCACAAGGTCCAGTTCGCCCCCCTCACCCCCGAGGAATATACCGCCATCTGGCGGCAGGTGTGCGGAGATCGAGGAATCGAGTTCGACCCCGGATTGGTGCGCTACGTGCTCGATGATCTCTACCCCTCCGCCAAGCGCCCGCTGCTCGCCTGCCATCCCCGGGATCTCCTCGGGATGGCGCTGGATCAGGCGCGCTATCTCGGTGGCGCCCAACCCACGCCGGAGTTGCTGCGGAGCGCTTGGAAGAGTTATTTCGTGGACCTAAAGGCGGGGGATGATTGAGTGGAATATTCATCGATCTGGTTGCGTCATTCCGGGCAAGGACGCGCAGCGGCCGCGACCCGGAATCCCACCAGCGCCGAATCCCTGGACTCCAGCTTTCGCTGGAGTGACGGCTATAGAAAGGCATTCGGCCGTTAACCGTGTATGCAGTTTTCGACAGTACTGGAAGATAGGTGCGGATTAACTGATTGCGTCATTCCGGGCAAGGACGCGCAGCGGCCGCGACCCGGAATCCACCAGCGCCGAATCCCTGGACTCCAGCTTTCGCTGGAGTGACGGCTATAGAAAGGCATTCGGCCGTTAATCGTGTATGCAATTTTCTACAGTAATGGAAGATAGTTGCGAAATAACTGAATTAAGCATTTAAGGAGACTACCATGATAAAAGGCCGTTCCCTCACCCTTTTCGTCCTTGCGATTGGACTAGGAATCGCCGCCACCTGGATGGCAAATCAGTGGATCAAAAGCCGCTTGACTCCCGTCGCGCAGACCAAGCCGGAGGTGACCAGCGTGGTCGTCGCGGCCCTGGAAATACCCTTCGGGCAAAAGATCGAGGCCGCGCAATTAAAGACCATGGAGTGGCCCAACGGCAACGTGCCCCCCGGCGCCTTCACCGACCCGGCGAAAGTCGAAGGCAAGATAGCCAACGGCAAGATCTTCCCCAATGAAGTGATCATCGGGGACCGGGTCGTGGATCAAGTCAGCGGCAGCACGCTGGCGGCCCTGATCGCGCCCAAGAAGCGCGCCGTAACGGTGCGCGTCAATGACGTGATCGGTGTTGGCGGCTTCCTGCTGCCGGGTAACCGTGTCGATGTGATCGCCGCGCGCAAATCGAAAGGTAGCAGCCGGCGCTCCATCACCAAAACGATCTTGCAGGATCTCAAGGTCCTAGCCGTGGATCAGACCGCTGCTCCCGAAAAGGACAAACCGGTGGTCGTGCGGGCGGTAACCTTGGAGATGGATCCGAAGCAAGCAGAAGTGCTAATAAAGGCCACGGATGAAGGCAGCGTACAGTTGTCGCTGCGTAATCCCACGGACGAGTCGCAGTTGGTGGCCGCCAAGAAACCCGCCGCCCCCGAGCGGAAGGTGGTCCAGGCAGGTCCCGCGAGAAGCTACGCGCGGCATGTGACAGTCATCCGCGGCACCCAGGTCCAAAAGACCCAGGTGCGCCTGTAACTTGAAAGTTTTAATTAAACCATCTAATGTAAGGCGCTGATACAATGGCGAATCGAAAAGCCATCGTGATCGTCGCACCCGGCCAGGGCGACCGCGCGCTGTGCGCGGTCCTGGTCTGGTGCCGCAAGGACGCAAAGGTCCTCCCTGAAGATATGGAAAAAGGAGCCTATATGCGTCAACTATTTCAAAGCCTTACGCCGCTTGTGCGGCGGCCAGATGCCGCCGCGGGACACTGTCTGTGGTTCGTGCTCGGTGTAACCGTCCTAGCCAACGCCGCCTGGGCTGTCGAACGCGCGGACCTGGTGTTGCGGCAGACCCGGCAAGGAAAGTTCCAAGTTTCGCTGCATAAATCCGGCATCATCTCCCTATCGCGGCCGGCGGCGAAGGTTTCCATCGGGAACGCCGGCGTCGCCGATATCCTGGTGATGCCGAGCCAGCAACTCTACCTCGTGGGCAGGGGCCTGGGCACCACAAACGTGGTCGTCTGGGATAAATCAGAACGCATCGTCGATGCCTTCGACATCGAAGTGACGCACGACCTGGAGAACTTAAAATTCAAGCTGTTCGAGCTGCTGCCGGGCGAGCGCATCAAAGTGCACTCTTCCCAAGGGAAGATCATCATGAGCGGCGAGGTCTCGAGCTTGGTCAAGATGAACGCGGCGCTGCAGCTCGGCGCGAGCTTCTCGCCGGAATGCGCGCCTGCTATTCAACCGAGCGATCCGAACGCCGCGGGCGCCGCCCCCGCTGGAGGAGCTTCCGGCCAGCAGAACTGTGGCCCTGACGCCGTGGTTAATATGATGCAGATCGCCGGGGCACAGCAGGTCATGCTCGAAATCAAGGTGGCGGAGATCGCTCGCGACGTGCTCAAGCGTATCGAACCGAACACTAACTTGCTGCACTTGGGCGACGACGTCTCAGGCGGCTTGAACAAAGGCGGCGCGGCGCTCCCCGACGGCCTCTTCGACGTGTTGACGCCGGACGGTGAATCGGCCCAGCGTAACATCCCGATCTTGGGCGGCGACACCATCATCGGACCCGACGTTCAAGATCTGACGCGGAATGTGCCCACCATCGACCCGTCGGGGCTCTTTCTTAGCTACCTCACCGGGCAATTCTTGTTCGAGACGGCGATCTCCGCGTCCCGGCAAAAAGGCCTCGGGCGGGTGCTGGCGGAGCCTACCTTGACGACTATCACCGGACAAGAAGCCGAGTTTCTCTCCGGCGGCGAGTTCCCGATCCCCGTCCCACGAAGCGCCGAGAC
>JALZJW010000026.1 GCA_030859565.1 Pseudomonadota bacterium | reverse complement strand
CAGACCGATCTCGGACGGCCCGCTACGCAGCGGCTCCGCCACCAATCGGCGTGCGAGCGTCAGTAGATCGAAAGCGGCCGTCGTATCCCCGGCGCCCGCGACACATAGTTGAGATGCGATGCCGTTCGGCAGATTCAAGACCACGGGCGAGCGAGTCCGCTCCGGCTTTTCGGTTCGGCGGCACACACGCAGGATAAAATCACCGTAAGGCAACATTCTGCAGGCTTGCTCGAAGTCCCCCGCCGGGAGCAATGCGATCCAGTGCTCTAGCGCATCGAGGGCCGTTTTACCGGGAAGTGTCTTATGTTGCTGGAGCTTAAACAGGAACGGCATACGGGTCGTCTCGAATAATCATTGCCCTCAGTATACTTGAAGCGGATCCCCGGTATGGGCCGAGGCGCGACTGGAAACACCGCCGAGCGGTGAACTAAGATCACGCATGAAGCCTGAGAGGTTATGAAAAAATCGTAGCGTGCAGCGCCAAGAGCATGGAAAATCACCCCGACCCGGACCCCCAAGAGACCCAAGAGTGGATCGAATCCCTCGAAGCCATCATCGAGCGCGAGGGCACCGGGCGGGCTCATTTTCTCCTGGAGAAGCTGGTCGAGAAAGCCCGCCGCTCCGGAGCCTATCTCCCCTATTCCGCCAACACTGCCTATTTAAATACCATCCCACCCCCGAAGGAACAACGCTCGCCGGGGGATGCGGCGATCGAATGGCGGATGCGATCCATCATCCGTTGGAACGCGATGGCGATGGTGGTACAAGCGAACCGGGACAACCCCGGGATCGGCGGCCACATCGCGAGCTTCGCCTCCTGTGCCACACTGTATGATGTGGGGTTTAACCATTTCTTTCGCGCGCCGAGCGCGCACCACGGCGGGGATCTCGTTTATTTTCAGGGTCATTCGGCGCCCGGCCTCTATGCGCGCGCCTTCGTCGAAGGAAGGCTCAGTGAGGAGCAATTGCGCTACTTCCGCCGCGAGATCGCTGGGAAGGGCCTCTCATCCTATCCTCACCCGCGGCTGATGCCGGACTTCTGGCAATTCCCGACCGTCTCCATGGGGCTCACGCCCATCATGGCCATCTATCAAGCCCGTTTCATGCGCTACCTTCACGATCGCGGGCTGATTGACGGACGCGATCGTAAAGTCTGGGCGTTCATCGGCGACGGCGAGATGGATGAGCCGGAATCCTTGGGCGCGATTAGCCTTGGCGCGCGCGAACGGCTCGACAATCTCATGTTCGTCATCAACTGCAATCTACAGCGGCTCGACGGCCCGGTGCGCGGAAACGGCAAGATCATTCAAGAGCTCGAAGCGGTTTTTCGCGGCGCCGGTTGGAACGTCATCAAGGTGATCTGGGGCTCTTACTGGGATCCGCTCATCGCGCGCGACACCGGCGGTTTTTTGCTCAAGCGGATGGAGGAGTGCGTGGACGGCGAGTACCAAGCGTACGCCGCCAAGGGCGGCGATTATGTACGCGCGCATTTCTTCGGCAAGTATCCGGAGCTCAAGACCTTGGTCGCGAATATGAGCGATGCGGATCTGTGGCGCCTCAACCGCGGCGGTCATGATCCCCATAAGGTCTATGCGGCTTATGCGCAGGCAGTCAAGCATACCGGCCAACCGACGGTGATCCTGGCCAAGACTGTCAAAGGCTACGGCATGGGCGAGTCCGGCGAGGGACAGAATTTCACCCACCAGCAGAAGAAGATGGGCGAGGAAGCGCTCAAAGGCTTCCGCGATCGCTTCAACATTCCGATCTCGGATGAAGCCATCGCCGCGGCCCCCTTCTACCGTCCGCCCGAGGACAGCCCCGAGCGGCGCTATCTCGCGGAGCGCCGTCAGGCCCTCGGCGGGGATCTCCCCCAGCGCCGGCGTACGGCCCCGCCGCTTCAGCTTCCGGAAGCGCGCGCTTTCGAGCCCCTGCTCAAGGGGACCGAGGGGCGAGAGATCTCCACGACCATGGCCTTCGTGCGTCTGTTGAACGTTGTGATCAAAGATCCAGCCATTGGCCGGCACGTTGTTCCCATCGTGGCCGATGAAGCGCGCACCTTCGGCATGGAAGGCATGTTCCGGCAGTTCGGTATTTACTCCTCCGTGGGCCAGGTCTACGAACCCGTGGACCACGGTCAATTGCTCTATTACCGTGAAGACCGCGGCGGGCAAATCCTCGAAGAAGGCATCACCGAGGCGGGATCGATCTCGTCTTGGATCGCCGCGGGGACCGCATACAGCAACCACGGCGTGCAGATGGTTCCCTTCTATATCTTTTACTCCATGTTCGGGTTTCAACGCATCGGTGATTTATTGTGGGCCGCGGGCGATAGCCGCGCGCGTGGGTTTCTCATCGGCGGGACTTCAGGGCGCACCACGCTGGCCGGGGAAGGCCTTCAGCACCAGGATGGACATAGCCACCTACTCGCAGCCAGTCTCCCAAGCTGCATCGGCTACGATCCGGCCTTCGCGTTCGAGATCGCGCTCATCGTGCAAGAAGGGTTGCGGCGCATGGTCGAGTTGCAGGAGGACATCTTCTACTACCTCACGGTGACCAACGAGAACTACGCTCATCCCGCGAAACCCGAGGGCAGCGAGGAAGGCGTGCTGCGCGGCATGTACCGGTTTAAGGATGCCGGCACTGGGGGCAAGGTCCAACTCCTGGGCTCGGGCGCCATCCTCCATGAAGTCCTCGCCGCCGCCCGGTTGCTCGAACAGGATTTCAACATCGGCTCCGATGTGTGGAGTGTGACCAGCTTTACCGAGTTGCGGCGCGAGGGCCTCGAGTGCGAGCGCTGGAGTCGACACCATCCGCAGGCCACGCCCAAGGCGAGCTATGTCAGCGTCTGCCTGAATGAACGATCCGGTCCGGTGATTGCCGCGAGCGACTATATGAAAGCCTACGCCGACCAGATCCGCTGCTTCGTGCCAAGGCGTTACGTCGTGCTCGGCACCGACGGGTACGGCCGCAGCGATACACGCGCCGAGCTGCGGGAGTTTTTCGAGATCAGCCGTTACTACATCGCCGTCGCGGCGCTCAAGACACTGGCCGATGAAGGCGGCGTACCGCATAGCATCGTCATTGAGGCCCTGCGGAAATACGGCCTTGACCCTGAGAAACCGAGTCCCGTCGAGGCCTAAGCCGCGCCGTAGTAGCGCTCACGCATCCGTTCGCAATAGCCGATGACATTCTTCTGAGATAAGGCATAGTCCTTGAGAGGCGATGCGATCGGCGGAGCGATGATATTGGCGAGGGTCGCATAGACCGCGGCATCGATCGCGGCCGGTGCCGCGCCGAGGAGAAACGGTTTGTCTCCTAACCAGGCGGCGATCGCCGCGAGATCCTCGATGCCAAGGCGATAGATCTCCTCGGACCGGTGACGGCCTACGCCTTGCAGCCACAGCATGCGTTTGACGCGCCGTTGCGCGAGCCAGGGCACGGCCTCTCGCAGCACGGGAGGCAAGGCGCCAAAGAAAGCCGGTTTGATGACGCTCCACCCGCTAGAGTCGATCCAACGCGAATACACGACGGGCCAAAGCAGGCTCTCTTCGCATAGACGCCGCATCAGGTGCGCTTCGCCTTGCTGCGCGCCCCACAGACCGCCGTCGAGCGGGTTTCCGTAGCTCGCCTTGAGGTAGTCGATGATGAAACCCGAGTCCGGGATCACCTTCTCCCCGTCGTCGATGTAAGGCAGTTTCTTCTTGGGGGCGTTCAAGGGAGATGCTTCCTCGATGACTTCGTAAGCTAGCCCCGTCATACGCAAATAGGTCTCGACCTTCATGCAGAAGGGGCTGGGATTGGCAATCCCCCATTGGCGTTTGAATTGATGTAATCTAATCATCCAATCGTATACCTCCCTATGGATAAGGCCATGCTTCTTCGCGCCCCTCCTAAAGCCTACACTTATAGTCTATTCATTTCAGCCCGGCCGCGGCCCTGTCGGCCATCCTGGAGCGGCTCGCGTGCTTCGAGCACCGGCACCAGCCTGGGAGACCGACCTGCTTCCGGCGCGCCTTTCGGACTTCGACCCCGGCTTGGCTCGACCACTTTTTGCCTGTCCGGCCAGGTGGGTATGGCGACGGCGCATGCCCTCCGCGCCCGGGGAGGGCACGACGGCCACGCTGCGCATGGCGCCGGTCACGCTCCTGCGGCGCCACGACCTGGCGGCCTGGGAAGCGATCACGACATCCCCCGGGCCGCCCCCGTGCTGTCCGCGGCCGCAGAGGCCGTGCGCGCCGCGCTCTGCGCGGGCGGGGGCCTGTTCTTCGAAGATCTCCTGGCGCGCCTGCGGCTCCTGCCGAGCCAGCTCGAAGCGGCGCTCTCCGAGCTGGCCGGCCAGGGCTCGCCGCATGCGACGGCTTCGCGGGGCTGCGCGCGCTCTCTGCCCGCGCCGGGATGGGTCGGCGTCGGACGCGCGAGGTGGGGCGGCGCAGATGGCCGCCGCGGGCCGCTGGTCCCTGACCGGGATGCCGCGCGCCTCGGCCGCACTTCCCGGCGCCGAGACCGACTCAACAGTACCGGTTGCAAAACCACGTTGAACTTCGTATCTAAGTCAAGTGAATATGTCACAAATACTTTGTGACGTTTGCCACATATTCAGTCCATAAATTTTGAGTAAGATGCAACTCACCCTCGGGCAGTTCGTCGGGCTGCTCGAAATGTTTTCGTTCACACGCCAGATCGAGTCGGTGCACATGCCATTATGTCCAAAAACCTAAACGACGTCCCTCGACGTCTTCGATCCTCTGTCTCCTTTGTCGCCGTGGCGGCGCTCCTCTTGGGAACTCTCCCGGCGCACGGCACCACGTCGGATCCGTTCGCCGCGGTTCTTCCACAGCGTGACTTCGTAGCACCCGAAGGCATGCGCGCCTCCGGGGGCGACGCAATGGTCAGCGACACCCAGGGCGCCGCGAGCTACTCGTGGCCGATCCAGGTGCCGCCCGGGCGCAACGGCGTGCAGCCGAAGCTGGCGCTCTCGTACTCCTCCGCCGGAGCGCTGCGCGGCGGGATCGCGGTGGGCTTCTCGCAGGAGCTGCCGACGATCGAGCGCGACCCGCAGTACCCGTCCACGCCGGTCTATCGGCTGCGGGGTCTGGGCGACGACCAGCGTCTGGTTCGCGTCACCGGCGACGGTACCGCCGTCACCGGGGTCACCATGTACCGTCCCGAGCTCGACACCTCGTTCACGCGCGTGACCAAGCAGGCGAAGGCCTGGACCGTGCGAACCCCCGACGGCATGACGCGCCTGTTCGAGGCCACCACGGACGCCAGTGGCGTCGCGATCGCCAGCGACCTCGCGACCCGGTGGAACCTCACGCGCGAGCGGGACGCGTTCGGCAACGAGGTCGTCTACACATGGAGTCGCTACACCAACGCGCAGGGCTACGTCGACTTCACGCTGCAAAAGATCGAGTACACCTCGAACCCAGCTGCAGGGCTCGGTCCGCACGCGCGCGTCGAGCTCAGCTACTACGGGGCGATCGTGACCTGCACTGGCTCGGCGGTGCCGGCGGGTGCGCGGACCGATCATCACTCGGCCTCAAGCGCCAGTACGGCACGCGGACCCTGAATGAGGTGGTCACCTGGGTGCGCGACAGCCAGAGCAGCACCACCTGGAACAAGGTCATGGTGCACAAGCTGACCTACGATCCGAGCACGTTGTCGTGCAGCGGCGCCGCCGCGTCGCTTCGCTACCTGACCCAGCTCGATGTCACCGCCTACGCGCCCGACGGGACGGCGACCGCAGCGCCGCCGGTCAAGCTCGGCTACGGCCCGACGACGCGCCAGCTCTCCGCGACGTTGCTCGCGCCGATCGGCCACGGCGATCACGGCAACCGCAAGGGTGCCGTGGGTTCGCTGATGGACATGAACGGCGATGGGTTCCATGACCGCGTCTGGGTCGACCTCAACGCGACTACCAAGAAATGCCGCCTGAGCTACCGGCGGGGTCGCCGAGGCGGCTGGCTCGAGAGCCAGACGGTCAGCACGGACCTGCCGACGGCGGCGTGGCAGAACGACTCAGCCGGGCCCGGTGCAATGGAATACTGCTCGCTCAACGGCCAGCGGTTCCGGCGCGACAACACCAACACTGGCGGTGCCGTCGCGGGTACCTGCTCGCTCCACGGCGGCTTCGTCAGCTACCACTTTCTCGATCTCGATGGAGATGGCGTCGTCGACTTCCTGAGCAATGTGTGGAGCGACGATCAGAGGACAATTGGCGGCGACTTCAACAGCGGAGCCTTCTCGGTCGCGGCGGAAACCAACGACGACCCCGGCGGCGGCCCCTGCGCTGGCGTGTCGTGCCCCGCAGGGACGGAGACCAGCAGCTGCGAGGTAGGCGGCGGGGTCGGGGGAACGGACGTCCTGCACTGCTCCTGTCCAGCTGGTACCGAGCCGGTAGACGACACCCATTGTTGCCAAGCCGGGGAGGCGTGGGGCCCTGACGGATGCGTCGATCCCAACACCTGCACTTCACTCACCTGTCCGCCCCCCGGCGGCGGCGGCGACGGCGGCGGCGACGGCGGCGGACGCCCCCCCATCTGTTCCGCGCCCGATCTGCGACCGGAGCTCGACAACGAGCGCTTCGTGTGGCGGGTCCAGCACAACGACGGCGGCACGCTCGCTTTCCCCGACAATCCCGTGCAGGTCGAACGCGTCTACTCGTCTCGGCCGCTGCCTCCCTCGGGAAACGAGCTGACGCTCAACCGCTACGCGAAGCCCACGCTGCAGACGCTCGTCGACATCGATGGCGATGGGGTGCTCGACGTCGTGGCGTTGCCCGGGGACCCTATCCGTCTGCTTGTGGACCCTGGCCGCAATGGCGTCGATCCGTTCAAACCGCTCGGCCAGGCCACAACGCTCGAGATTTGGCGCGGTTCCGTGAGCGACGGCGACTTCAACGTCTCGACCACCAAGCAGAGCTGGCACCTGCCGACCGGTTTCGCCGTCATGGCGAGCGGGACCCAGCTTGATAACACCACGCCCGATGGCGTCGCGCACGTCGTCACGTGGTCGGCCGCCATCCTGTCCGATCTGAACGGCGACGGGCTCCCCGATCTCGTCGTCGCGAAGGAGGATGGATCGCTTCACGTGGCGTGGAATCAGCAGGGTAGTTTCGGCGTACTGACGGCGCTCGGCACGACCGGGCCCATCGCGCAGACCCAGAGCGACCTCACCGGCGGCTGGACGGCAGGCGATCAGCTGTCGAGCGGTCGTAGCGGCACGTGGAAGCGACTCGTAGACATCGATGCCGACGGTCTCCCCGATCTGGTCACCCTGGCGCGCACGGCGGAGAACGTCGGCTCGAGCCTCGGCGTTCGCACCGGTGCGCGGAACCTCGGCGATCGGTGGGCCGCCGGTGCCGCGCCGGCGCCGATGTGGGACGCCGCGAAGGGCCTGGTCGTGGCCTCGCAAGGCAACTGGTACCGTGCCGGCGACCTCGTCGATCTCACCGGTGACGGCCTGCCGGATCTGGTGACCTGGGCCGCGAACGGAGACGCGACCGTGCGCACCGACGACCCGGTCAGCTCGTGCGCTCCCAACACCCTGTGCACCCCGACTCTGCCGGCGGCGCCGACGTCAGGTGCGCCCGCATCGCTGGCGGGCGACTTCAACGGCGCCACCGAGCTTTTCACCGACCAGCCGGGCGTCGCCCCGCCCACGAGGTTGCTCGCGAGCATCGACAACGGCCGCGGTGGCATCGTGCGCCTTCGCTACGCGCCCTCGACCGACACGCAGGTGGTCGGGCTGGAGGGGCACATCCTGCCGAGCCCGCGCTGGGTGGTTACCTCTGTGACCGTCGAGCCCGGCTTTGGCCAGCCCGCGATGCGGACCAACTATCGCTACTTCGCCCCGGTGACGGGCACGTCGTCACCCTCGGATCTGAGCCCACCGCATTTCCTGGGCTTCGCCAGGGTCGAGATCATCCGCCCACGTCAAACCGGCACCGGCGTCGGCAGCCGCGTCGTCCGCGAGCTCGACTACTCGATCGGCAATGACCACTCGGGCCGGCTCGTCCACGAGCAGACGTTCCTGGGCGGCGTGGCCACGCCGATCACCGATCGGCAGCTCACCTGGCGCAACGTCGGCGTGCTCGGCACGGTCAGCTTCAGCTACCGCGAGCAAGAGCTCGCGCGCACGTGCAAGCCGGGACAGACGCTGGCGAGCTGCGCGATCCTGCGCACCACCGATACCTGGACGCGGTACACGTTCCCCGCCAGCGGGAAGGTCGTTCTGTACACGCACGAGCGCACGGCGCAGGGACCCGGCACCGCCCTCGCGCTCAACGATCGGTCCACCCGGTTCACCCACCAGGTGCGGGTCGGCCAGGCGCCCTACCCTGCGACCGACTATCGCGTGCTCGAGACCCTGCGCGAGCGGCAACACGCGTCCCCGTTCGCCAATGGTCCCGGCTTCGGCGGTCCTTTCGGTACCAGCGGACGCACGGTGACGCGGTACAACACGGCCGGATTGCCCTACCGCAGCGAGGTCTGGACCACCTCCGAACCCACCACCAGGGCCGTCACCATGCGCACGTTTGACGGGCAGACGGGCAACCTGCTGACCACCAAGCGTCCCAATCAGATCAACACAAGCCTCGTCACTAGCCAGCAATACGACTCACACCGGCTGTACGTGATCAGGACCGTCAACGAGCTCGGTCATCAGACGCGCACCACCACCGACGTCGGCACTGGGGTGGTCGTGAAGCGCGAGGGTCCCAACAGCCGCGCGGTGCCGTGCACGGCACCGTGCACCCCGACCCGGGTGCTGGCCCCCGAGACCTGGCGCATCGACGGCTTCGGTCGCGCGATCGAGCACCGGGTCGCCGCCGACGTAGGGCTCGGCACCGGCTACTCGCTGCCGCTGGTCGAGCGCACCCGCATCGTCGAGACCGAGCTGCCCAACCGACGGCGGATCGAGCGCCTGCGGGACGCCGGCGGCACCGTCTGGGTCACGGCCGACGATCGCTTCGACGGCACCGGCCGCGTGCTCTCGCACACCGAGCTGCTGCAGACCGGTTCTGGTAACGCGGTGACCCGCTACGCCTACGACACGCTCGGAAAGCTCGCCGCGGTGTCCTCTCCCGATCCCCGCGACGACGCCAAGGTAGTGGTGCACCGCTATTCCCGTGATGGCCTCGGCCGGGTGACGGCGCTCGTGCGCCCCGACGGTTCGTCCGTGACGGTCAAGTACCTGGGCCTGGACGTCGACTCGCAGTCGAACGACCCGAACGGACCGGTCGGCGAGCACACCACCGCGAAGTACGATGTCTACGGCCAGCTCGTCGAGCTGCGCGAGCACGACAACCCCGGGCCCGGGCAGATCGGTATCACTAAATACGCGTACGATCCCGCGAGGCGCATCCAGAACGTCACCGACGCCGACGGTGTGGTCACGACCATGACCCACGACTGGGCAGACCGGCGCAGCATGATCCGGCGCGGCACCCGGGCCTGGACCTACGGCTACGACTTCGACGGCAATGTGACCAGCGAGCGCAGCCCGCTGCCGGCCGGCGCCGCGGATTCCGACTTCCGGTCGAGCACGACCTACGATCCGCTCGATCGTCCGGTGACGCACACGCCGGCCTCGCGCGGGCTGACCGCGGCCCGGCGGACGGAGCTGAAGATCGGTCCGACGACCAAGGTCTACGACGGCGCCGACAACGGCGTCGGCCAGCTCGAGCGGGTGACGCTGCCGTTCGGCAGCGTCGCGTATCGCTACGACGTGCACGGCCGCGTCGCGCGGGAGGAGCGCACCTTCTCGACCACGTATCTGGCGCAGGCGAACGCCACCCAGTGGGTCGAGCGCGCCTACAACCTGCTCGGACAGCCGACCCAGGTGAGCTGGGACGACGGTACGCGCTGGAACGTCGCGTACGACGTGCGCGGCTTGCCGGCCGCGGTGACCTGGGCGAAGCCAGGGGAGCGGGTTCCGCCGACGCTGGCGACGTACGCTCGCTCGCAGGCGCGCCCCGCGTCCGCCGGTCGACCTACGACCAGCAACGAACGTGGACCTACGACGCGCTCGGGCGGGTCGTCACCGATCGCGTGTTCCAGCCGAGCACGAACAGGTCGTCGTGGTCGGAGCGCACCTACGACTACGACGGTCTGGGCCAGCTGCGCATCGTCAACGGCCAGACCAACGGTGTGTCCGCCGACGCTCTGTACGAGTACGACTCGCGGCACCGTCTGCTGCACGCGGACGGGCCGAGCAACTACCTCGCGACGTTCGCGTACACGGCGGGCGGCAACGTGGCCCGCGCCAAGGTGACTGGCAGTGACCAGCCCGATCGCGACGTGAACCATCACTACGGCGACTTTGATCCGCAGGCGGTCGATCGCCTGCTGCCCGCGGGCGGTGGCGCCACGCTCGCCGACATGATCTACGACCCCGCCGGCAACCTGATCGACAAGCGCGCTCCCGCGGGCTCGTTCAAGTTCGTGTGGGACGGCGACAACCAGTTGCGCGAAGCCGCGACCCCGTCCGGGCGCGAGGCTTACTACTACGACCACAACGGTCAGCGCGTGGTCGCCATGACCCGGAACGGCGGCGTGCGCTTCTGGTTCGGGGAGAGCGAGACCCACTACTCGGCCACGGGTGTGGTGCAGAAGCGCTGGCACCACATCGGGCTCGGCCCGATCGCACGCATTGAGGATGGCAACAGCGTCGAGCTGCAATACGCCGACGCGCTGCAGAACTTGATGCTCTCGTTATCACCAGATGGCACCGTGCGCGGCTCGTTCCTGTACGGCGCGTTCGGCGAGGTCGTCGCATCGAGCGGCAGCAAGGACCATCGGCGCCAATTCAACGGCAAGGAGAACGACGCCTCGACCGGCTGGCGGCACTACGGATTCCGATCCTACGACCCCCTGCTCCTGCGCTGGACCAGCTCCGATCCGCTGTACCGATTCGCGCCCGACTGGCGCAAAGACGAGCCGCAACGGGCGAACCTGTACGCGTTCACTGGCAACAACCCATTGCGGTACGTAGACCCGGATGGCCGCGAGCCAGAGGGCGAATCGCAGCTTGATCTACCTGAGGACGCAGATCCCCTCCTGGAATTCACATATGCGGGTGTATCGATTGCGGGCCATCTCCAAACGACCCATGCGATGACACGAAACATGCAATGGCTCTTGACTCCGATTCGTAACAACTTGAAAGAGGATTCCTCCGCTCTCGAAAAGACTGGAGCCATTGCATACGGCATTGTCTTGCCCCCGCTAGTGGTCGTGGCTTTCGCAGCGGCTGAGGCGGAAGAGGTCGTAGTAAGTGCATATCATGTCGCGCGCGGGATTGGTTATGCGGCAGGGGCAATATATGTAGCAGCCACTGAAGGGCCATCCGTAATGGACGTTGTAAATGATTTGCAACGCAAGCGAGACGAAGCGGCAGCACAACGAAAGCAAGAGCGGGAACTTCGAGAACGCGAGGAACGCGAGAGAGATCGAGACGCGACTACTCCGAGGCTTATCGGCAACGACGGCAAACCGATTACTGATCTCTCGGACTGGGAGATAGATACCAGCACGTGTAGGTTGGGGTGAGGAACGAACCCCAACATTTCGCGGCGGCCGGGGTGACGTTGGGGTTCCTTCGCCACCCCAACCTACCTGGATTCTCCGAAACTTCCGTCGTCGACGGATCCGGTAGCGGCGCCCCAATCGAGGGGCAGGAGTCCGCTCTGAATGTACCGATGGATACTGGAATGAGGCCACTCCGATGGGCGCGTGACATATCCGTGCTTGACGGGGTTGTAATGGATATAATCCACGTGGCGCCGAAAATCTTCCTCGTCGCCGAGGGTATGTTCCCAATACCGGCGTTGCCATATTCCGCGTTCGCCCTTGCCGCGCCGGCTGGCGTTGATGCGTTCGCCTTTAGGCAACCGCCGGGAGAATCCGGCTTTGATCAACATCCATCGGATTGGGTAATCGACGTCTCCGGGCGGCAATGTCCATATGGCGTGCACATGGTCGGGCAACACCACCATCGCATCGATATGGAACGGATGGCGCTGTTTTACGATGCGAAGGGCATCGCGCAGGCGAGCGATATGGTCCGCCAACAAACGCCCCGAACGCTCGGCCAGGTTCACCGTGAAAAAATAGGTGCCTCCGCCGATGTTACTTCGCCGGTATCGCATGGCCACCATTTGTGAGATGCCGCTTCAAACGCCCTACCCAGCTCGCGTCGTCAGCTATAACAAAGAGGCGAGAACCCTCAGAATATCGGTGGGGTGAGTACTGCTTCGACCGAATCGTCGTCAACGGTTACCTTAGTGGGTTGTCGCGACCCGAGCAAGTAGTCTACTTCTTCCGTGAGGTGGTCAGCGTGAGGGTGGTCGACAGGGAGGTCCGTAGATTCTAATCATTTCAGCCCGGCCGCATTAACAGCTGCCTTCTGATCGGGTACATTGGTATCCATGACGGCTGAACGCGAAGTCTTGGTGCCCGATATCGGTGACTTCAAAGATATCGATGTCATCGAAATTCTGGTCAAACCGGGCGATACAATCCAGGTGGAGACGCCGCTCATCACCATAGAGAGCGATAAGGCGGCCATGGAGGTCCCCTCTCCCTATGCCGGGATCGTTAAAGACATCCGCGTCAAAGTCGGGGAAAAGGTATCGGAGGGATCGGCAATCCTGGTATTGAGTCCGGCGGCGGATGCTCCGGCCGGGGACATCGCGGATATCCCGGCGCCGGTGGCCTCACGCCCCGCGCCGGCGCCCAAGGAAGATCCACGCCCTGTCGCCGCGACGCGGGTACCGCCGGCCGGGCTTCCGCAAGGTGCAGAGACGGTCCGCGGTAGCCGTTCGGCCCGCTCCCATGCCAGTCCTTCGGTGCGGCGGGCCGCGCGCGAGCTGGGCGTCGATCTTGGGCTCGTCCAAGGCAGCGGTCCCAAGGGCCGGATCCTGAAAGAAGATGTTAAAGCCTTTACCCACAAAGCGCTCTCCGGCGCTCACCCGGACGGCCCGGCCGGTGTGATGCCGGCGGTCACAGCTGTGGATTTTTCTAAGTATGGCAAGACGGAATTGCAACCGCTGTCGAAGGTAAAGCGCAGCACGGGACAAAACCTGCAACGCAGTTGGATCACCGTCCCGCAGGTCACGCAATTCGACGAGGCGGATATCACGGATCTTGAGAAGTTTCGCCGCTCGAAACGGCAAGAAGCCGCGAAGCAAAATATCAAGTTGACCTATCTGGCTTTTCTGGTGAAAGCCGCGGTGGCCGCGCTTAAACGCTTCCCCGAATTCAATGCTTCGCTCACGACCGATGGCGAGGCGCTGGTCCTAAAAAAATACTTCCACATCGGCATGGCGGTCAACACCGATCAGGGCTTATTCGTGCCCGTCGTTCGCGATGCCGATCAGAAGGGTCTGTTGCAATTGGCGGGAGAACTTCAGGATCTCGGCGCACGGGCGCGTGAGGGACAACTCGACTTGCGCGAGCTACAAGGCGGTTGCTTTACCATCTCGAGTTTGGGCGCCATGGGCGGTACCGGCTTTACCCCGCTCGTGGGCTTTCCCGAGGTTGCGATCTTGGGGGTATCGCGCGCGAGGATGAAACCGGTGTACCGCGATGGGGACTTCGTACCGCGACTCATCTTGCCGCTGTCGCTCTCATACGACCATCGCGTGATCGACGGTGTCGCCGCCGCGGCGTTTTGCCGCTATTTAACCGAGGTGCTCTCTGATATCCGGGAGATCTTGCTGTGAGAGCTTGTGAATAAATCTACTGTGCAGCCCGCCCGCATCGTTGCGCGGTGCTCGGAATCCTCATGTATTTCCATATACACTGCGGTTGCTCGTCCCATCCTTGAGACTCGCCCCTTCGGGGCTTATGCGCCGTTTCGCTCCCGGCGAAACGGTCCTGCGTGCCGTGTGCCTCGCGGGCGGCCTTGCTCGCTACGGTTTCTTCGCAAGCTCTGACCGGCGCTTGGGCCGGCGGCATGGGCCACGAGATCTCGTTAACGACCAACACGCGATGAACAAGATAGCTTTTCTGTTCCCCGGACAGGGATCCCAATACACTGGCATGGGCAGGGATCTTTATGAGCACCATCCGGAAGTGCGAGCCCTGTTCGAGGAGGCGTCGGAAACCACGGCGATGAACATGACAGATCTCTGCTTCAAAGGCCCTGACGAAGTGCTGAAGCGTACCGAGAATGCCCAGCCCGCGGTTGCTCTCGTGAACGCCGCGTGCCTAAGCGTTCTGAAGCAGGAGGGCATAGCGCCGCAGGCGCTGGCAGGCCATAGTCTGGGTGAATACACGGCGTTATACGCGGCGGGAGCAATGGCCTTCGGGACTATGATGGATCTGGTAAGAAAAAGAGCCCTTTTTATGCAGGAAGCGGCCGAGAAAAACCCTGGCACCATGGTGGCGGTCATCGGGTTGGAGGCCGAGAAGGTGGCCACGATCTGCAAGGAGGCACTTCCGGCAGGCTACGTCGCCCCGGCGAATTTTAACGCCCCTCTCCAGACCATACTCACCGGGGAGGCAGGCGGGATCGAAAAGGCGGTGGAGCTTTTGAAGAAAGCCGGGGCGCGAATGGTCATCCCCCTCAAGGTGAGCGGTGCGTGGCACAGCAAGTTCATGGTCGCGGCCGGTGGTAGGATGAGAGCAGCCCTTGCAGCCGCTGATATCAACAGGGTGGAGCTACCGGTGGTGGCGAACGCGACCGCCAGGCGGGTCTCGGCCCCCGAGGAGATCCGGGAGGCGCTCGAGCGGCAGATGTCCGCGCCGGTCCTCTGGAGTGCATCGATGAGAAGGCTTATCGACGACGGACTCACAACCTTCGTAGAGGTGGGGCCTGGAAAGGTGTTGAAAGGCCTGATGCGGGAGATCGTCAAACATGTCGCGGCCTACAACGTGGAGAATACCGACACCTTGAATACGTTTCTTGCGTCGGAAAAGGCGCACACCGCATAAGGGGTGTTTTGGCAAAGCCCGCGGCCACGACTTGGCGCCGAGAAAGCTGGGTGTTCGGGATTGACGCGATTCTTGCATTCGTGATTCGATCAGTAACGTCTTTCAAGTTCATGTGAGATCTTCCCTAGAGCACTACTCCGGGGGAAGCTAAGCGTCACGCGTCCACCGGATTATTTTTTTATTAAGGAAATCGAAGACTATGCTTCGCTCCGGGCTTCATACGAGATCATCGACGACCCTCCCCATGAGCGGCCTGAATCGTCTCCTCGCCGTCGGCCTCACCGCCGTCGGGGATGCCTGCCGGGTAGCCCGGAGTGTACAAGCCCGGTTGGAAACCACCCGCAAGATCGTAAAGAGCGACAAGAGCCCTGTCACGGTCGCCGATTTCGCGGTGCAGTCGATCGTGGCGCAGCGGCTGGCTGAGTCGTTGCCGGATACGCTCCTGGTGGGTGAAGAGAGCAGCGCGATATTGCGATCGGACGCGGAGATGCGCGCGGCCGTGATTCACGCCGTGCTTGAGGTGTGGCCCGATGCAAACGAGAGTGATGTGCTCGCGGCCATCGATCTCGGCAACCACGATGCCACGGCCTCGGCGTACTGGACCGTGGACCCCATCGACGGCACCAAGGGCTTCCTACGCCGCGGGCAATACGCCGTCTCTCTCGCCTACATCGAAGGCGGCGAAGTGGTGGTGGGCGTGATGGGATGTCCGAACCTATCGGCCGATTTTGACCGCCCCTTCGATCAACCTGATCCGAGCGGCCTTATCTTCTCGGCCATCGCGGGCGGTGGCTGCTTCGTGCGTCCGGCGAGCGCCGCTCACGCACCCCCCCAACGCCTCGAGGCCAGTGCCTACCAAGGAGCCATGCGGGTGTGCGAATCGGTCGAATCGGGGCATTCCAATCAGGGGAACGCGGCGCGCGTGATCGCCGCGCTCGGCGCTAGCGGGGCGCCCGCGCGGCTCGATAGCCAGTGCAAGTATGGTGTCGTCGCCCGCGGACAAGCCGATGCCTATCTGCGCTTGCCGACGCGTGGCGATTACGTTGAAAACATCTGGGACCATGCCGCGGGGATGTTAATCGCCGTTGAGGCCGGCGCGCTGGTCACGGACATCGACAACAAGCCCCTCGACTTCTCGCGTGGTATGGGCCTGGCGGCCAACCGCGGCATCGTTTGCGCCGCGCCGCGGTTTCACGAACTGATCGTCGCACAGGTCCGGGCACTGGGGATCTGATCCGCCGGGGTCTACGCTTTGAGGGGTTTATAATGAACGCGATGGGGCTGATCCGCTTCTTGACCGAGCCGGCGATGGCGGTCCGCTTCATAATCGGCATAGTTGCCTTCAAACCACATCACCTGGCTGTCTCCCTCGAAGGCCAAGATATGCGTGGCCACGCGGTCCAAGAACCAACGATCGTGCGAGATCACCACCGCGCAGCCGGGGAAATTCAGCAACGCCTGCTCTAGGGCCCGGAGTGTCTCGACATCGAGATCGTTGGTCGGTTCATCGAGAAGTAACACATTCGCGCCCTGGCGCAGGACTTTGGCGAGATGGACGCGATTGCGTTCGCCTCCGGAGAGCGTTCCTACCCGCTTTTGCTGATCCGCCCCCTTAAAATTGAACCTGGCCACGTACGATCGCGACTGACACTCGTAGCTACCCACGCGTAGTAGGTCTTGCCCATCGGAGATCTCCTCCCACACGGTTTTTTCGGCAGCCAACGCATCGCGGCTCTGGTCGACACAGGCGAGCACCACGGACTCACCCGTGCGGATCTCGCCTGCATCGAACGCTTCAAGCCTGATCAGCATCCGAAATAAGGTCGTCTTGCCGGCGCCATTCGGGCCGATTATGCCGACGATGCCTCCGGGGGGCAACCTAAAGCTCAGATCATCGATGAGAAGCCGATCTCCGTAGGCCTTGCGCAAATGCGAGACCTCTATCACTAAATCCCCGAGCCGTGGACCCGGCGGGATATAGATCTCGTTGGTCTCGTTGCGGCGCTGATAGTCCTGTGAGGCAAGCTCCTGAAAGCGTTGCAGGCGCGCCTTGCTTTTCGCGTGCCGTCCTTTCGGGTTGGTCCGCACCCATTCGAGCTCGAGCAGGATAGCCTTGCGGCGGCCCTCCGCTTGTTTCTCTTCGCGTTCGAGCCTTTGCTGTTTCTGTTCCAGCCACGAGGAATAGTTCCCTTGCCAGGGGATCCCGTACCCCCGGTCGAGCTCCAAGATCCATCCGGCGACATTGTCCAGAAAGTAACGGTCATGGGTCACCGCGATCACCGTTCCCGGATAGCCGGCAAGGTAGCGTTCGAGCCAGGCCACGGACTCGGCATCCAAATGGTTGGTGGGCTCATCCAGGAGCAGCATGTCGGGCTGTGAAAGCAGCAGCCGGCAAAGCGCGACGCGGCGCCGTTCGCCGCCGGAAAGTTTAGTCACATCGGCGTCCCAGGGCGGCAGCCGGAGCGCATCGGCGGCGATCTCAAGCGTGCGTTCGAGCTCCCAGGCGCCGGCCGTGTCGATCGCCTCTTGCAGCGTGGCCTGTTCTTCGAGCAGCCGGTTCATCTCCTCATCGCTCATCGGCTCGCCGAAACGCATCGAGATTGCATTGAAATGTTCGAGGAGCGCTTTGCTCGCCGCAATGGCCTCTTCCACATTACCGCGCACGTCCTTGCCGGGATCGAGCCGCGGTTCCTGGGAAAGGAAACCGACGGCGATCCCTGGTTGCGGGATCGCTTCCCCGTCATAGTCCTTATCCATACCGGCCATGATGCGCAATAAGGACGATTTTCCGGCCCCGTTGAGTCCCAGCACACCGATCTTCGCGCCCGGGAAGAAACATAACGAGATATCGCGTAGAATCACCCGCTTGGGGGGAACCACCTTGCCGACGCGATTCATGGTATAAACGTATTGAGGCATGACGGCCATTGCCGAGACTGATTAAACGGCCAATTATAATGAGACGCGCATTAAAGGCGAATTTACTTAAGGGGTAGAGCATGTTCGGCAGGTACACGACCCTCCCCCATCCCCGCGAGGCGTTGCCAGGACGCGCGGCGCAGGTGGCCGTCGCGGCCACTCACTTCGTGAATGGGCGCCGGCTGCAACCGCCTTTTCCGGAGGGGTTGGAGCGGGCTTTGTTCGGACTCGGATGCTTTTGGGGCGCGGAACGAAGATATTGGCAGACGGGCGGTGTTTACTCGACGGCGGTGGGCTACGCCGGCGGTTCCACGCCAAATCCGACCTACGAGGAGGTGTGCAGCGGGATGACCGGGCACGCCGAAGTCGTGCTCGTCGTCTTCGACCCCAAGGCCGTGAGCTACGAGGCCTTGCTCGGGATCTTCTGGGAGTCACACGATCCGACCCAAAGCATGCGTCAAGGCAATGATGTGGGGACGCAGTACCGCTCGGTGATTTTTTACTACCAGCCCGCACAGGCCCCGGCGGCGCGGATGAGCGAAACCGCTTACCAAGCGCTTCTGACCCCAGCGGGTTTCGGGAGGATTAGCACCGACATCCTGCCCGCGCCTGAATTTTATTATGCCGAAGATTACCATCAGCAATACCTGGCGAAAAATCCACGGGGTTACTGCAGCCTGGGCGGCACCGGGGTAAGTTGTCCAGTTGGGCTCGTGAAGTAGGGCGATTGTCCGATCAAAAGCTTGCGGCTATGCTATGCTTGATAGTCGGCAGTGGGGCTTGCGGCGTAGCGTAAGCGTCGCGCGCGCAGGGGCGACGGCCAGCACATCCAGGTGGCCCCATGTGTCGACCGCGTAAGCGTCGCGCGCGCAGGGGCGACGGGCCTGGCGCGCATCAATGCGACGTCCAAGTATCCAGCCCAGACGCAAGGCTGCTATTTTTATAGATACATGACTAGCTGCTTATTGATAACGATAATTTAGAGGAGGTGTTCTATGGTCTGGCTGATTCTAGGTATCGCCCTAGGTCTCTACCTAGGCGCTAAATTTTATGCCAAGCTCATGCCGATGGTAACCACGATCGATTCTTGGTTCGAGGCGGCGAAGAAGAGCATTATGAAGGAAAGCAGTGCGGAGAAACCGCAGCTTTAAGTCTTGAAGAAGATTGAGGACGCCGCCCGCAACGTGCGGGCGACGCGTCGGCTGCGCTTGACCGAAGCCGGACAAATCGAACGCATAACGCAAGATCTCGAGTTACAGCCCGAGGACTAGCTAGCGCGCCTGCTGGCGCATTTCGGGGAGTTGAACGGGCACCTCGCCCGGAGGTTTCGGCCAGGCATTGAGCAATGCCTTGACCAGCGTCGCGAGCGGAATCGCGAAGAACACCCCCCAAAGCCCCCAGAGCCCGCCGAACACCAGCACGGCAAGGATGATCGCCACCGGATGGAGATTCACGGCTTCCGAGAATAACAGCGGGACGAGCAGGTTGCCGTCCAAGCCCTGGATGACGGCATAGGCGACCATGAACCAGGCGAAATCCGGCCCCCAGCCCCACTGGCCGTAGCCGGCGAAGGCCACCGGAAAGGTCACCGCCACGGCGCCGATGTACGGGATGATCACCGACACCCCGACGAGCACCGCGAGCAGTGCGGCGTACGACAAGCCCATGAGCGCGAAAATAATGTAGGTGACGACACCCACGATCAGGATCTCGTTGATCTTGCCGCGCACGTAATTGCCGATCTGATCGTCCATCTCGCTCCAGACCATGAGCAAGAGGCTGCGATCCTGCGGCAGGAAATCCCGCGCCCAAGCGAGAATGAGAGCTTTGTCCTTGAGGACGAAGAACACGAGCAGAGGACCCACGATCAAATACACCAGGGCGATGATGAGGGTGGGGATGGACGCCAGGGAGACGGACAAAACGTTTTCACCGAACTCGGCGATGGCCCGCCGCATCATCGTCATCAGCTCTTCCACCTGCTCGACGGATACGAAAGCCGGATAGGACTCGGGCAAGGTCAGCAAGGCCTTGCGCCCGTCGTTGATGAGATTTGGAAGCTCCTGAAAATATTCCGCGACCTGGTGGTAGAGGAGAGGAATGAGCCCCAAGACCAGGAACAGCAGGACGGTCATGAACAGCAGAAACACCACCACGACGGCGATGATGCGCGAGCCCCACGCCTTTTGCAGATACTGCACCGGCCCTTCCAAGAGGTAGGCGATAATGATCGCGGCCAAGAACGGCGCCAACATGTCGCCCATGACGAGGATGACACTGAAGGTCACCGCCATGAACACCGCCAGCAGCGCCGCTTGAGGATCGGAGAAATTTCTGCGATACCAGTCTTGAATGAAGTTGATCATGGTGCCCTTGTACCGACGGAGTTCAGACCTTATCGCAACCGGCGGCTCCCGCATGAGCCGTCAATAGTTTACCCGGAATCATTCGGCCGGCGTAATCCGAAGCCGCCTCGAACCGCGGCGAGCGCAATTGGTACAATACGACGCCATGGCATGGTGGGGAAAAATTATCGGCGGCGCCTTCGGCTACATGCTGGGCGGGCCCCTTGGAGCCATGCTCGGGGCGGCGCTCGGGCACAATGTGGATGAAGGCCTCGCGCGGCCCTTCGAGGGCAGGCGCCCCGGCGCTCCCGACGCCCGCGAGAGCGTCCAGACGGCCTTCTATACCGCGACTTTCGCGGTGATGGGACATATCTGCAAGGCCGACGGACGGATCACGGATCGCGAGATCAACCTGGCGCGCAGCGTGATGGGGCGGATGGATCTGTCCCCGGATCAGAGGGAAACTGCGATGCACTTATTCACCGAAGGCAAGTCCCACGACTTCCCCCTGGACGCGGTCTTGGCGCAGCTTCGCCACGAAATCCGCAACCGGCACAGCCTCAAGCGCATGTTCCTCGAGATCCAGCTCGCGGCGGCATGGGCGGACGCTCACCTCGATCCCGCCGAGCATCGGCTGCTGTTGTATGTGTCCGACCGGCTCGGGTTCTCGCGCCTGGAATACCAGCGTCTGGAAGCGATGGCGCGCGCGGAAGCCGGTCACAGGTGGCGTTCGCGCGCCGAGGCGCCGCGGGAAGCGCGGGAAGAGTATAGCGTGGACGATGGCTTCGCGATCCTGAACCTGACGGCGACCGCGACCAATGATGAAGTCAAGAAAGCCTATCGCCGGCTCATGAGCCAACATCACCCGGATAAGCTTGTGGCGAAGGGGCTACCGGAGGAGATGATCAAGCTCGCGACGCAAAAAACCCGCGAGATCCGCGCCGCCTATGAGCGCGTCCGCGAAGCGCGCGGATTTTAGCCATGATAACGCGTCTCGAGCCCCAAATGCGCGCGGACCTTGCCGTAGCCCAGGTGCTCGGCGCGCACTACACGATCATGTACCGGCACGAACGCGGCCTGCTAAAAGGCGCGGGCTCCGCCAAGGCGCTACACGACTTCCGCGTCGCGATCCGCACTTCGCGTTCCATCTTGAACCAGACGCGTGGTGTGTTCCCCGAGCGCGAGTATCAACGCTTCCGCAGTGTTCTTGCGTGGCTTGCGGGGTGTACCGGCGCGGCGCGCGATCTCGACGTCTTCCTGGATAAATTGCCTGAAGTCCGCCGCCGGATCTCGGGGATACTGGCCAGAGGACTCGCGCCCTTGAAGGCCGTGCTCCATGAGGCCCGGACGATCGAACAGGAGCGGCTCGCGAGGACCTGCGCGGCCCGGCGCTACGCCGGTTTCAAACACGCTTACGGCGCGTTTCTCGACGAACGGGCGGCGCACCCCTGCCGGACCCCTCGCGGCAACGAACCGATCGTGGCGCTCGCGAGCCGTGTCATCCGCAAATGCTATCGTAAGGCGCTGGACGGAGGACGCCATGCGGGGGAGGACGCGACCGGCGCGACCCTGCACGAACTGCGCAAGAGCGGTAAGAAATTGCGCTATCTGATCGAATCGTTTCGGGAACTCTACCCCGATGAGGAGGTTCGCGATATGCTCAAACTGCTCAAGGAACTGCAAGACGTGCTAGGGAGGCTCGTGGATTTGAATGTCCAGCGGCGTTTACTGAGGGAATGGTTGCCCCGGGCCGAGGCGGCCCGCGGCCTCCCGCCGGCGGCCTTTATGGCCGCGCAGACGCTGGACGTACTGCTGTTGCAGGACGAGCTTAAGGCACGCGGGCCGTTCACGGAGCGCTTCGCGAGCTTCGCGAGCAGGGAGACGCGGGAGCGGTTTGAGCGACTATTCGGCGGGGGCTAGCGCCTTGAACTACGCTCGCTTAGCAACGGAAATCAAAGCTTGGGGCCGAGATCTCGGTTTTCAGCAGATCGGCATCAGCGGCGTCGATCTCGGCGACGACGAGCACCGCCTCCGCGACTGGCTCGCTGCGGGTTATCACGGCGAGATGCGCTACATGGCACGGCACGGCACGAAAAGAAGCCGCCCGGATGAGCTGGTGCCGGGGACACTGCAGGTGATCTCGGCGCGCCTGGACTATCTACCGCCGGGCGCGGCTTCAGCGCAAGCCATACTCGACAACCCCCGCTTAGGCTATATCGCCCGCTATGCCCTCGGCCGTGATTACCATCGCGTGCTCCGGCAACGGCTGCGGCGCTTGGCCGATCGCATCAGCGCGCGCGCCGGGGCCTGCGGCCATCGCGTGTTCTCCGACAGCGCCCCGGTCCTGGAAAAGGCCTTGGCGCGCAACGGCGGTCTCGGCTGGATCGGCAAGCACACGAACCTGATTAATCGCCAGGCCGGTTCCTGGTTTTTTCTCGGTGAGATCTATACTGATCTGCCGCTGCCGCCCGATCCGCCTCACGCCGCGAACCACTGCGGCCGCTGCAGCGCGTGTATCGAAATCTGCCCGACCCAAGCGATCCTCGGGCCTTATCGGCTCGATGCCCGGCGCTGTATTTCCTATCTCACGATCGAGCTGCGCGGTCCGATCCCGGAAGCGCTGCGGCCTTTGATCGGCAACCGCATCTTCGGTTGCGACGACTGCCAACTGGTCTGCCCTTGGAACCGCTTCGCGCGCTTGAGCCGCGAGACCGATTTCAAACCCCGCCATGGATTTGATGCGCCCGATCTCATTGCTCTGTTTAATTGGACCGAGGAAGCGTTTCTGAAAAACACCGAAGGTTCCGCGATCCGGCGTGTCGGTTATGAAGGGTGGCTACGCAATATCGCCGTGGCCTTGGGAAATGCGCCCGCCTCGCCCGAGGCCGTCGCGGCCCTGGAGCAAAGGCGCGCGCATCCCTCGGAGCTGGTCCGCGAGCACGTCGCCTGGGCCCTTGCCCAGCACGCCGCCGGGGTGCCCCGCGCAGGAGCAAGCGCTATGACCGCACAGGCGATGGTATAAAGTAGTTCGGTGAACTCGACGGATAGCGATCCAGGCGTACGCCACCGTTTGCATGTACTGTCGTTCGGTCAAGCGCGGTTCTGGCTCGCGTAGATCTCGTAGGGGGTGTTAGGTGCGCCTTTTGCGCCGTAACGCACCAACCGAACGTACGCAGCCCCGGGCCGATGAAGGGCCCGAAAAGTCCCCGATTCTAGGCCGAGGACTCGGATGTTTGACAACTCACTAGCCCAGCAGTACCGTGCCTCTTGACGAGAAAGGGCGTTTATTTTGCCTATGCCCGACGAAATCATTCTCTGGCACCAAGCGCGTCGGGAACAAGGTTCGCCGGTAGTCACGGCACTTCGGGGAGCGATGGACGACGCCAGCCGCGCATGGATCGACTGCTGGCGACGCCAGGGCCGCCCGGTTGTCGGCATTACCCAATTCGATCCTGAACCGCTCGCCCTGGCATGGATTGGCAGCTTGGTGGAGAAACCCGATTTTCTGCCTCTCTGTCTGGCAACCATCGCGCGGGCAAATGGTGAAGCGCCGGGCAGGATATTCTCCGCGCTGATCGAGAAACCCGAGATCGAGTTGGAGTTGTTCCTGGATCGAGTGGTGGCGACGCACTTTGGCGAGCCAGTTGGGCAGACTTTGCCGGGTCATTTTCCGCGCCGGCAGCAGCCAGCTGGCACCTGGGGACCTCGCGCAAGATATTCTCAAAGCGACGGGCGGTCTCGGGGTGGCGATAAGAGCCTTTCGTCGCCTTGTGCCTGGCAACGCGCTACCGGCACTGCTGCTGTGTCCAGAGACTGAGGCCGCCGAGGTCACATCTGCCGATATGGAGCATCTTTGCCGACTCGCGGAAGCAGAACCGCTTCTTCCTGTCGGGGTGGTTCTGAGTGCATCACAGGAATCGGTGCTTGTCAAAAAGGTTGCGAATTCGCGTTGGGAAGTGTTGCTTCGCGAAGGCCTCGTCAGGGTTGATCCTCCACCAAAGCCCAAGGACGAGATGGTTACGGCTTCGGGCGCTGGGCTGGCGCGCTCGCTGGCCTTCCTCACACGCGAGGGAGAGCACCTGCCACCTGCCGAGATCGAACGGCTCCGCAACCTGGGGCAAGAAGCTGCTGCGATCCTTCATGCATCCACCCCTGAGGTTGTGGAGCACGCGCGCAGCGCCGCGGAAGCCTTTCTGTTCGCGGTGCTGGAGCGGCTGCCAGCTACCCGCGGCAGATTTCGCCTTAACCAAGACCTGGGTATCAGCTTTGGAGCCAAACGCGCGGAAGTGGACCTGCTGGCCGCTGAACAGGGCATCGCCATCGAGATCGACGGCTTTCACCACTTCACCGACCCAGACGCCTATCGGCGCGACCGGCGCAAAGATGTGCTGCTTCAGCAGTATGGGCTTCTCGTGCTCCGCTTCCTCGCGTCGGATGTCGTCTCGCGACTTGAGGAGATTTTGGATGCGATTCTGAGTGCTCTCCGATATAGTGGGAAACGTGAGCGCACCGACCTCTGACATCATCTCGAACCTCATTCTCGCGCGGTTGGCTTTGGCCGACAGAGACAAGGGTGAGACCCGGAGCGCGGCGAGCAAGGATGTTTGGCCGTTGTTCGAACGTATGACGAAGGCTGAGTGGGGCCGCGTATTTGAGGAGAAAGCAAGCGGCCTAGTTGAGAATGGCCTCGCGGCTCGATTGGGGCGAGCGCGCTACGGCGTGACGGATGCTGGCGAATCCGCGGCCCTGAAGTTTCTCGGAGTTGCCGAGCTTCCAGTGCGAACCAAATGGGAGCCTGTCAAAAACCGGCTTCTCATGGCTCAAGCACTCGCCCTGAACCCCTCGTCAACGAAAGTGCAAGCGCATCTCAAAAAATCGGATGGGCTGCGCGCTTGCATCCTCAAGCAGCGGCACAAGTTGCCGACCGGCGAGCTGCCAACGGCTACGCAGGTCATGGACCTTCTGGCTGGCCAA
The DNA here is from genome assembly GCA_030859565.1 of Pseudomonadota bacterium. Classification (NCBI taxonomy): domain Bacteria; kingdom Pseudomonadati; phylum Pseudomonadota; species Pseudomonadota bacterium. The sequence continues at coordinate 11,111 of JALZJW010000026.1, read as the reverse complement.
GCAGTGGGAGCACGAAGGAGTGGTGCCATCGAGTTGCGCCAGGCGCTACTGAGACAGTGGATTAACGGCTTAGCTCATTCGACACCGGAACAGAGGCCAGCCACAGCTCAGACGCCAACCGACGAAAAGCAAGCCTTTTCCACTGAAGTGCTGGCAGTTGCGCGGGCCTGCGATACAGGCCGGTTTGGCGATTACAAGGTCTTCATTGCCCACGTGTGGCGGAAGCTGTATGCGAGCGGCTCCGCCTATGCGGTGGACGAGCGGCAGTTCAAGCAGCGGCTTGTGGAGGCCAATCGCGCCGGCCACCTCCGGCACGACCCTCTAGATGTGCCCAGCGTCCACGAGGAAGCACGGCAGGCTTTTGCTAGTCTTCTGAACAAAGTCGGCGCTGGTCTTCCTTACGGAAAGATCCTGCTGCTCCTGGGCGAAGCGGGCTCGGGCAAGACCCACTTGATGCGTGCCTTCCGCAGCGAGGTCACTTCGACCGCAAGCGGGTATTTCGCCTATATGCAGATGACGTCGAGCGAAACGAATTACGCGCAATACGTGCTCACCAACGTCATTGATTCGCTCCATCAGCCCTACGACGAAGCAGTTTCCGAGAGCTCGGGTTTGATGCGCTTGTCCAACGGGCTGGTGGAGGATCCTGATCTCTTTGATCCACCGGCACTGGAATATCTTCGCGACGGCGAACTAGACCTGCCGCGGGTTTTCGATTGCTCCGACCACCTCATTGGCACGCTGGGGCTGCAGAATCTCAACCCTGATTTATTGCGGGTCCTGCTCCTGTTGCAGCGAAGCGAGCCGCACTTGAAAAACCTTGTGCTGCAATACTTGCGCTGCCACGACCTGTCGCACCATGACCAGCAGAAACTCGGCGACATCAGGCCCCTGCGCGACGCAAGCGGCCCCCGCGAAGTCATCAAGTCACTGGCCGGACTCGCCTGGGCCTTGGAGAAGACCCCATTTGTCCTGTGCCTGGATCAACTCGAGGACATCTACGAGCTGAATGCCCCCACGCAGGAGCGATTCCTCGCCGCCATGCGTGTGGTCCGCGAAGTGGCCGATGCGGTGCCGTCGCTCATCGTGGTGATTGCATGTCTCGAAGACTTCTACCAGAAGCTGAAGACTTCCCTCACGTCGCCCTTGCTTGATCGCATCGAAAAAGATCCCGAGCCCGTGAAGCTTAGCAACCTGCGCTCCGCGGCTGAAGTGGAGCAACTCATCATACGACGTCTGCAATTCCTTTTCGCCGAGTGCGAGGCTCCCTTCACCGATGAGCAACCACTGTTCCCGTTCGCGGCCGACGTGCGACAGAAATTGGCCGGTTTTCGAGCGCGCGTAGTGCTGGAGCTTTGCCGGCAAGCGCGCGAGCGAAGCCTGGCTTCGGGCCAACGACCGGAAATCCAGAACCGCCTGTGCCGCCCATCGTTGATCCCACGGTCCCGCTCGAACAGCGCTGGAACGACTTTTACACCGCCTTCAAACCGGAGGCGCCGGAGTGTGAAACAGCAATGACAGAATTGTTGGCGGGGGCGCTCGAATGCGTCCGCGAGCTTCCGGATGGCTGCACCGTGACGGCCTCCGCAAATGAAAAGCAGGTTTACGCAGAAACCAAGGCACACGGCGAAGTTCAATGTCGCCTCCTGGTAACCATCTGCAATGAAAAGCCACAAGGCGGCAGCCTCGGTCGTGTCGTGGATGCTGCGCGAGAGCGCGCGCAGAATCAAAATCGCAGATGCATCATCGCGCGCTCCACGGTTTTCCCGGACAATCCGCGCACGCAGATCGCAAAAAAACTGGGTGAGCTGATTGCCGAAGGCGGCCGGCGCACTGTGATCGAGGACTCTGACTGGCGTGCGATGCAGGCCATGCAGACTTTCGCCACGCAGCACGGAGCAGATGCTCAGTTTGCAGCGTGGCTCAGGGCTGAAAAGCCGCTGACCAGGCTCAAGCCGGTGAGCCTTATCCTTGACCTTGACACACTGACCTCTGTCGCATGCGCGCATTTACATCGATCGCCACCGGTTATCGTTGAAACCCTGCCTCCGAAATCGGCAGCGCCATTCGCTCCTGCAGAACCTGACAAGCCTGTCGTGCGGGCAAACGGCATTGGGCTGGGTGATACGAGGGAGATTGCAAGTACGCCTGTCACAATCAATCCGTCTGAACTGACCCGACATGCGGCGTTCCTCGGCGGCTCCGGCAGCGGCAAGACCACACTGGCGCTGCACCTCATCGAGAACTTGATGTTGGCTGGGGTTCCAGCCGTCTTGATTGATCGCAAGGGCGATCTGTGCAGCTACGCCAGCGACGTCGCGTGGAACCAGCCCTTGTCGTCACCGGAACTCGAGGCGCGCCGAGCTGAGTTACGCGACACTATTGACATCGCGCTCTATACACCGGGACGCGAGGACGGCCGTCCCCTGTGCTTGCCCGTGATTCCAGAGGGATTGGCGGAAATGAAGCCGAGCGAGCGCGAGCTTGCCGCAAAACACACCGCGGGCGCGCTCGCGGGCATGATGGGTTACAAGGCTAACGGCAACGATCTGGCGAAAACCGCCGTTCTCCAAAAAGCGCTGATCGTCCTCGCTCAAATCCACCCCGCGATGAACCTCGACGATCTTCTCCGCATTGTTCACGATGAGGATCCCAGCCTCATTAATGCCGTAGGCTACCTCGACACCAAGCATTTCAAGAAACTCGTGCAGGACCTGGAAACGCTTCGGCTTGGCAACGCGGACCTGGTCGAAGTGCGTGGCGAGAAGCTGAGCGCCGAATCGCTGTTCCACGCACCGGCAGGGAAAACACGGTTGACGATCATCAGCACGAAATTCTTCTATTCGCCAGTGAAGCTGTTGTTCTGGATCGCGCAGTTCCTCCAGGAGATGAACCGTTATGCGGGCAGGCATCCGTCGGACCAACTGCAAGCCGTGCTGCTGTTTGATGAAGCCGATCTTTATCTGCCGGCGACCAGCAAGCCGTCCACAAAGGAACCGATGGAAAACGCCCTCAAACGCTTCCGCTCCGCCGGCCTTGGGTTACTCCTCGCCACCCAGAGCCCCGGCGATTTTGATTACAAAGCCAAGGACAACATCCGCAACTGGTTCGTCGGCAGGGTGAAAGAACCCACCGCTCTCGCCAAAATGAAACCGATGCTCAGCGAGGAGGCCCGCACCGATGTCGCGTCGAAGCTGCCAGGGCAGGGACCGGGACAATTCTTCGTCATTCGCGACGGTGAAGTGACCAGCTTGCAAGGCACGCTATCGCTCATCAGCCCCAAGCAATTGCCTGATGACGAAATTCTCGCGCTCGCGAAATTGGGACGGTCACCGGGCCGATGAAGTTCAGTTAGAATGCGGTGAACAAAGGGAACCGCATCGGTCGTGAAATGGAACTTCGTCTAGCATGTCGCAATGGCCGAATACCGTCGTGCTTATATCCCCGGTGCAATCTGGTTCTTCACTGCGAATCTCGCCGAACGCAAAGGGAACCGCTTGTTGGTCGAACGGATCGACGAACTGCGGTTGCGTTCCGTACCGTCCGAACGAAACACCCCTTCCGCATGGAGGTGGTCGTCATCTTACCGGGTCACGTACATTGTGTCTGGACTTTGCCGCCCGGTGACACGGATTATTCCACTCGCTGGGGCCTGATCAAGAGCTGTTTCTCTCGCGCGATCGACCAAGGCGAAAGAATTTCACAAAGCCGGCTTGAACGTGGGAAACGCGGGTTATGGCAACGCCGGTTTTGGGAGCATCTTCTTCGCGATCAGAGCGACTTCAACCGGCATGTGGATGACATCTACTGAGATCCGTCAAACACAGGTACGGGCGAAAAGTCGCCGATTGGCCGCACTCCAGCTTTCATGCCTTTGCCGATCGCGGTTTATCCGGCAAACGGGGGTAACGATGGAGCGCCGAGTCACGATCTTCAGGTCGTGGAATAGCGCGAACGACGCGGTTCGTTCCTCACCGCATCCGGTCCTCCGGCCGGAGTCAGGTTCCGCCCAGGTTTTCTATTGTCACCGGCTCTACGGGTTGCGCAAGATCGAAACCGTAGACGCGCGAGTAGAAATAAAGCTCGGCATCCAAGGTGCGTTTGATGTTCTTAGCCTGGCGAAAGCCATGCTGTTCGCCCTCGTAGGCGAGATAGGCCACCGGCAATCCTTTACTCCGCAAGGCGGCGACCATCCTCTCGGCTTGGTTCGGCGGCACCACCTTGTCCTCCAAGCCCTGGAAAAAGATCACGGGGCAAGACAAACGTTCCAGCGCGTGGATCGGTGAGCGTGCGCGGTAAAGATCGGCGCGCGCCGGGTAAGCGCCGATGAGCTGGTCGAGATAACGCGATTCGAACTTGTGCGTGTCGCGGGCCAAGCCTTCGAGATCGCTGACGCCATAGTGACTCGCCCCGGCGGTAAACACATCGTGAAACGTGAGCGCGGCGAGCGTCGTGAAACCCCCGGCGCTACCGCCGCGAATGGCCAGCCGCTTGGGATCGACCCTGCCTTGGCGGACCAGATGCCGCGCGCCATGGATGCAATCCTGGACATCGACGATCCCCCACTGACCGTAGAGCCGTTCGCGATAGGCGCGGCCGAACCCGGTGCTGCCCCCGTAATTGACATCCAAGACCGCGAATCCTCGGCTGGTGAAGAATTGTGTCGTGAGCTTCAAGCCGTTGTTGGTCGCGGCCGTGGGCCCCCCGTGGCTGGTCACGAGGAGCGGCGGGAGCTGGTCCGGCGGGCCCGTGAAGTCCGCATTGGCGGGCGCATAGAAAAACCCGTGTGCGCTATGGCCGCCCTCGGTCGGAAACAGGATCGGCTCGCCGGCCGAAACATAGCCGGGGTCGAGATCGAGATTACTGGAGCGCTTCAGAACGCGCGTGCTACCCGAAGCCAGGTTAAGCGTGACGACGGAAGGAAACTCCGTGGGCGAGGCGCCAATAAACACTACCTCGCGCCCGTGTGAGCGCAGCGAACCAATCGCGGTATAGGGTAACTCGACCGCGCGCAACTTGCCCGAGTCCACATTGAGGTGAGCGAAGTGGCTGGATCCGTCTTGTATATACGTGCAAGCGAGCTCGTGAGCCGATAGAGGCGCATAGGTGCTCTCGCCGAACACCCACTGGGGAAGGCCGAACTCCGCTTCCATTGGCGCCAGCGCCTTGACCTCGAGATCGGTCCAACAATAAAGGTTCCACCATCCGCTCCGATCGGAGACGAAAAAAAGGCTGCGGCCGTCCTCGGACCACTCGGGCTGGAAGATCGATTCCGTGGGACCGCCGGCGATGCGCTGCGCATCGCCCAAGGAACCATCATCGCGCACGCTTGAAACCCAAAGCTCGGTCCCGTCCCAAGGCATGTTCGGGTGATTCCAACAGAGCCAACAGATGTGCCGGCCATCGGTGCTCAGGCGCGGATCGGAATAGAAGTCCGCACCCGCCACCAATACCCGTGCGTCTCCGTCCCCCGCAAGCGATAGCGAGACCAGGGTATTGCTAGGTTCCCGGCCGGGATCGGAATGGTCTTCGCGCACGCAGATCAGGCGTTGCCTTATTCGATCGAGGGCGGCATCGGCGTAGCGAAACGCGCCTTCGGGCGTGAGGGCCTGCGGTGGAACACCGGGCATGACGCGGTAGATGCGCTGGTCCGCGAAACTCGAAAAATACACGATCCCATCCGCCGCGAGGAAAGCTCCGCCGCCATACTCGTGAACACGGGTACGGGCATTGAACGGCGGCGGTACCAGCGCCGATACCACCCCTTGCCCGTCGTAACATACGATGACGCTGCGGCCGCCTTCCTCGGGCCGCATCTCGTGCCAATAGAGATTCCGGCCGTCGGACTGAATGCCGCCGAGGCCGATGGACTTGGCGACGATGAGATCACTTGTGATCGGCGAGGCCCACGAACCGTAGGGGCTGCACAGCTTTTGCGCCACGGGGGTAAGTCCGGTGATTTACTTGCCCTTATCCAGGATCTCGTAGCTTAACGCCCCCGAGGGACAGCGCTTAACCTGGTTCACGATCTCTTCAGTGGGCGCGCCGTGTATAGTGATCCATGGCTCCCTGGCGATGTCGAATACCGCCGAAAGCTCACGGACACAGTTTCCGGCGTGAATACATATCTTGGGATCGTAACGCACGACGAGTTTTTCCGATTTATATTCTTGCATTGGCCACCTCCAAAATTACCATTCGCGGCTACGTTTATCGGTCTAGCCGCGGGATCGGGTTGACAAGCTAAGTATAGCGCGCGGTCAACCCCGCCAAACACATCCCGCAACGCGCCGAAGCAACCCTCGCCGATGGAATCCGACGCCGAAGTCGACTTCGGAATACATAGCGTCATAAGTCGCTGGCATCCAGGCACACATACTCGCGTAACGCTCTCGTAGTTCGGGGCTGAAGCGTAGTGCGCAAGGGCGCAATAGCGTGAGCGTATTGCGCCAGATGTTCATATCCGTTGCGTTTACCCGCCTCCATCTCGGACGCGCATCGCCAGCCCAATCGGGTAGATAGATGCCGCGCGTGACGTGCGATGAAAGGTTGAGTACGGCCCCTCCAGCCGCCGCGTCACGTAACGTGTTTCGTGGGGTTGATATCGCACCGCGGAGGGCATAAGGGGACTAAAGATGACTGAAGAAACAACGGTGCAAGATAGAACAGAAGTAAAAGAAGAAAAGCGCAAGCATTTCTCAAGATTTATTTACATGACATTCTGGTGCATGGTTGGCGTGTCCCTTATCTACGGGTTCAGGCTGTGGCATGACATTCCAGTACATCCCAGTTTAATACCGATAATTGGGGCTGTGTTTGCTGAGATCCTCTCATTTACTCTTGTAATTGCCCTAGAACACGTAGCTGGACCCATAAACATCGAGTATGGTACGTTTAAGTTTCAAGGCGCGTCAGGTCCGATCATTCTATGGTGCATATGTTTTCTGGCCATTGTTTATGGGCTATGCCTTCTCGGTATGCCGGAGGTAGCTATGTCCGAAACAAGCAAGATAGCTATCGATCTTGTTCTATTGGCGACATTATTAGAAATGCATGCCCTAACAATTCGGTCAAACGGGACACAGCTTGATCGGCCCGCCGCTTAGCTGGTTAAGTTATACGCTAATTCAGAATGAGGTCTAGGGGGGGCATGACTGAGAATCAAAGCAACGAGCCCACAGCAGCAGCACCAAGAATGTAGTGGGAAACATTCAAGCTGTGGACAGCTATATTTTCAGCTTTTTATTTCGTTACAGCGGTATCCGCTGGATTAGTGTGGCTATTAACCTTCTTTTTGGAATAGCCAGGTAGGATGGGCAAAGTGAAGCGGTGCCCACCAACCGCCTAACAATCGCATCAACTCGGGCTGCCAACTACGCTGCGCTTCGTTGGCAGCCGGTTATGCAGCACGTTAGGCTATTTCAATAGTTCAGGCGTCCAACATCAAAAGGAGAGCCAATATGTCAGCCGGCACAGACGTTTCATACCTGCTGGTGGTCGAATGGGATGATTCGGTGCATCGACCTCAAGTGGTCGTCCATCATCGTTTGACTCTCCCTGCGGAGACGAGGCAGGATGAGCTTGAAAAATTCGTGTCCGAGACTGTCTTGCCAAAACTGGCGAGCGTGTCGACTCGGGCAGGCGCGGTCGTGCATGCTTATTTGCTTAGTGCAGATCCGGGAGCTCCTGAAAGGTTCCTCGAACTGGATGCTCCACTTCCGCCCGGAGTCCAGGACGAGGTGAGGAGCTTTCGCGTGATCGCCAGGTCGCCGTCGAAGTTATCATCCTGAGGACAAGAAGCAATCCAGTCCATTAGCGGGGTGGCACTGGTGGCTTGCCCACAAGTGCTCATCTATGATTTAGCCTAACCAAGGCGTGCAGGCGACGGCTTACAGCGTCCGCTGCGCTCCCGCTTCCAGCCGCGCCTGACGCCCGGGGTTAGGCGGTATGATGACCCCAGCATACCGCGAGAACTTAACGAGGTTAAAGGAGGCGTTTATGTCGTCATCTAGTTTAAATCCGTTCAATCCGGAAATTTGCTTCCATACACCCGCTAGGAAAATGTGCTTTCCCATTATCTAGTGTTTAATTGCGTAAATTAGAGATTGTATTTCTCAGCTGTGAGCCCCGTACTTCGCGCTTGCGCCAGACGAACGGAGTGGCGTTTTGGTTGTGGGCGGCAACGAATGCCTGGATCGCTTGCACGAGTTGCTCTGCGCTGGCGAAACTCGCGCCGCGCAAGGTTTTGCGCCCGAGAATGCCAAACCAGATCTCGACCTGATTGAGCCAACTGGCCGAGGTGGGGGTGAAGTGGAAATGCACGTTCGGGTGGGCGGCGAGCCAAGCGTCGTTTTTCTTGTGAGTGCTGTAATTGTCGAGGATCACGTGAATGTCCTGGTCAGTGGAAACGTCCGCCACGATCTCATCGAGGAAGGCTTGGAAGTCGGGCCGCTTCTTGGTCGTGGTGGTCTTGGAGTGAATGGCTCCCGTGGTCACGTTGAGCGCGGCAAACAGGTTGATCGTCCCATGACGCTTGTAGGTACTCTTCAAACCCCGCACGATCTTTCCGCTGCTGGTGTAGACATAGCCGGTGCGACGCTCCAGCGCCTGGATCGAAGGCTTCTCGTCGATGCTGAGCACCAGGGCGTTCTCCGGAGGATTCAGATACAGCCCGATAATGTCCGCGGCCTTTGCCGAGAACTCGGGATCGGTGCTGACACACCACGAACGCTGGCGCCGCAACTGGACCCCTTCCTTGCGCAGTACGCGCCAAACCGCATCGTCCGAGACCCCGAGAGCCTCGGCCAACATGCCGCCGTCCCAAGTGGCAAAACCTGGCGGCGGGGGTTGCTCCAGTTGCTTGAGAATGCGCTGCCTGAGTTGCGCCCGCGGATATCTCGGGGCTTACCCGAGCGGGCACGGTCGCGCAATCCCGCCATTCCCTGCGCTGCGAACCGAGTGCGCCAAGTGGCGACCGTTCCAGCACGTGTCCCAAATTCGGCCGCCACTTCGTCGTTACGCCGACCCGCAAGACACCCCAGAACGATCCTCGCACGCTCCACCAGACGCGCCTCGTCCGTACGACTCCGGCTCAACCGCTCCAACTCTTGCCTCACCTCGGGCGTACAACTGAGGGGTACCGCAACTCTCGGCATGGCAGCCTCCATCGCACACGGGATAGAGGCATGATAAATACATACTATGACTATTGCAATTAAACACTAGTCCAACGTTTTCAGGCCCCCGGACGGAAGGTAGAGAACCTGAACACGAAAACCAAGGAGATAAACATATGGCTGCATTATTTAATAATTCTATAACTGTTGGATATCTGAAGAGTTACGATGCAAAACGTGAAACTCAGGTTGTCTATAGAATGCAGATGGATGCCGAGCCCAGCAGTATCCGTAGTGCATTGGCACAGGTCGAGAACGAAAGGAGCATGTCATGACCGTGACCTTGCGCCTACCCCGCTTGGCCGCACTGCGCTGTGCTCTTGCCCTCTCCTCGGTGCTTCTCATTCCCAGTCAGACGTCAGGGGCCGATGGGTCGGACGGCGGCGCCTCGATTGGCGCGGCGTCGACCGACTACACGGTCCCCGTCACGACCCCGACCTCGGGGCGCGTTCGAGTCGTCGGGAAAGACGTGCGACGCATTCTTGGGAAAGGCCGGGTGCTCGTGATCGTTAGCCTGAAGCGACCCGCGCGGCTCAGACACGCCACGACCGATGTCGATGTGCTCCGACGCGAGGTCGCGCAGATCCAGCGTCGTGTGCTCTCCTCTCTCAAACCCTCAGATCTCGAAATGATCCACCGCTACGAGTTTGTTGCGGGCTTCTCCGGCTGGTTGACGCGTCCCGGTCTGCGCAAGCTTCGGCGCAATCCTGATGTCGTCGCGATTCAACTGGACCGGAGGGGAGGAAGCACCACCGCGGAGTCGGTTCCCCTGATCCGGGCCAACGAGTGGGCGCAGGTGGGCATTAGCGGAGACGGCGTCGCGGTGGCGGTGCTTGACAGCGGTGTGGTCGATCACCCGGACTTGGCCGACGACCTGCTGCTCGAAAGCTGCATCCTCAAAGCCAACTTGGAGGCCGGTGGGACTTCGTGCCCCGACGGAAGCGGCGAACAACTAAGCGAGTCGGGCGCTGCGCTGGATAGTGACGGTCATGGGACCCACGTCACCGGGATCATTACATCGAACGGCGTGATCGCGCCGCCAGGTGTCGCCCCAGGCGCCGAATTCCTGGCGATCAAGGTGATGGACAACGAAGGCTACGGCCGCATCTCGGACACGATTGCCGGCCTCGATCATGTAATAACGCTGCTCAGCGACTTCGACATCCGCGTGGTCAACATGAGCACGGGCTGGGAGGTGCCGGTTGGTGAATGCAACCAGGGTTATGGCGAGCAGACCCGAGACCTGGTCTCGATGCTCGAGCAACAGGGCGTGCTCGTGGTGGCCGCGTCGGGGAACGACAGCAACCGGCAACAGATCACCTACCCCGCCTGCGTAGACGGTGTCTTCTCGGTGGGTGCGACCGACGACGACGACAACGTGATGTGGTTCACGAACAGCAGCCCCGAATTGGATGTGATGGCACCAGGAGACAACATCTTGTCCACCGGGATCACCGCGACCGGAATCCTTACGTTAACAGGGACTAGCCAGGCGGCTCCCCACGTAAGCGCTTGTGCGGCGCTGCGACTGGAAGACGACCCAACCCTGACGCCCGACAAGCTGAAGCAGATCCTTAAGGTAACCAACGTCTTCGTCACCGACGAAAACAACGGATTGTCGTTTCCACGATTGCGTTGTGGCCGCCCAGTGCTGATGTAGGGGAGCGCCATCACGCGGAATCTTGGGTCACACCTTAACTTTTACACGCTTAATATTAATATTCGCCTAACCAGTAACCAGTAAGGATTGAGACGACCATGGATGGTCGTTTCAATCCAATGTTCAAGAAGCCCGGTGTTGGGTCGGTTCTTTATTAAGGGGATTGCTTCGGTGAAGGGTGGGCGATGTGGTGGCTATGGGCATCGGGAGCTGGAGATAGCCGGAGTAGAGGGCGGTCGGATCTGGGTGTTGGGTATCGTAATCGGGTTTAGGGA